>JBGSTR010000247.1:0-2651 GCA_041736365.1 Chromatiaceae bacterium
GGGGGGGCTGGCCGTGGCCCGCACCGCGCGCGATGTCGAGCTGCGGCTTGCGGTGCCTTTGCACAGCGAGCAGATGGTTCTCGGCGCGCTCTGCGCGTTTGCCGGCGATCGCATCAAGGAGGTCCTGCTGGAGCAGTCCGAGCGCGAAATCGCGGGGGGCACCGAGCGGTTACCTGCGAAAGAGCTGGCCGCGCGACTGGACGGACTCCGCGCCGAGCTGTTCGTGGCCGAATTCGCTGAAGAGCTGACGGTTCGTGCCCTCGAAGATCAGGGGATGACGGTGCTCAGACGCCCGGACGCCGATCCGCGCGCGGTTTTGGCTCCAACCAGTTAACCGGTTTTGCCCCCTGCGGCGGTGGAGGGCAAAACGGGCGCGCCGGCGGATCTGCCTCCTCCCGTCGGTGCGCCCACCTATTCGAGAGACGCCATAAAAACCCAGCTTCATAGAAACGGCGTGTGCTCTTGTTGCGGGCACCGCGCGCGCGGGTTGGTAGAGCTCCAGGTCCAGGCCCCGCAGCCGAGCGTCCTGCATGTCCAACCCAGGGCGCCGGCTGCGGAGCCCGCACCCGCCCTTAGACTCAAGGGCACCGTCGAGGGCCAGACCCAGGTCGGACCCCACACCTGGCGCGGCGAGGTGCGCACCTGGACCCCGGAGCCCGGACCTTCCGGTCCGAAGCATGCTTCGGATTTGCCAGCCGCCCCGGCCGCAGACGCCGCGGAGCCCCACCCTGGCCGCGTCGAGGTCCGGACCGGTGGACAGATGAAGGCCACCACCCCCAAGGTCGTCTCGAAACTCCTCGTCTGCAGCAACTGCGCCCGCGAGATTGCAGCCGCTGCCCGCGATCCGGCTGCCGGCCCCTTCCAGCGCCCACCGAAGCCCCAGCGCAAGCCCCTGGGGCCACCGCGCGGCGGACCCGGGCCAGATGGACCTCCCCAAGCGAGGCCGCGCCGTACGGGCCGATACACGTAGCCATGGCGGTTTTCAAGATCCACGATTCGGTGGATTGGTGCCATTGCTGCGGGGTGCGGGCGTCCAGACTTGCGGACATCTGGTTTCCGATCCGCCCCAACGCCGAGAACGCCAGCGCCGAGCATCACGCCGCCAGCTTCGGGTCGGACCCCGACAGCGTGCAGTACTTGAGGATTTGCGGTGTGTGTGCTGCGACCGTCGCCGCCCTGGCGTCCGGTGCAGAGGGGCCTATCGTGCGATCGCCCGCCAGGCGACGGCAGAAGCGACGGGCTTGAAACCGAGCCTGGACCAGATGGCGAGCCAGACCGTCCTGAAAGCCTGCGATGTGGGGGACATGCTGCGGGCGATTCGGTTAACGAAGGATGGTGCGGAATTTAAAGACACATGTGTCTTGAAATTGTCGCGTCCACAGAATTGGGCAAACCGCCTAATCGTCCTTTCCTTCCGCCGCTCTGCCGTCTTGGATGCGTCAAATGACGCACTCTCATGTGATTTCTACGCTCCGAACACACCGTGGTGGCGATAGTCGGCGCCTATTGGCACTGCACTTGCTTTAATCCGCTATCCGTCTGATCTTGCTACAGATCAAAAATCGCGCCCGATAGGCTACGACTATCAATCAACTCGCTCACCACGCTGTGTGCGTGAATAAATAGGACCGACATGGCAAAGAAGACCAACCTTTCGCTTCGCCTGATGATCGACGCGGACGGCAAACCGGCCGTACGCGAGATCGACAGCGTCCGCGCGGCCGTCGCGGACCTGGGAGACGACCTCGTCGGCGAGGTTGGCGGCATCGGCCGAGAGCTGTCGGGGCTCGCCACCGTCGCCGGCCTGACCGCGTTGATCACTGGCCTGGAGTCTGCCGGTCAGCGTGCACAAGACCTGCGTGCCCGGCTCGATTTTGCGACCGGGTCGAGCGAGGCCACCGATGCCGTCATGCGGACCGTTGCGGCGACCTCGGCGGATTTGGGTGTCCAGGTGGGCGATCTGGCCGATGTCTACATCAAGCTCGCCAATCTCGGGCTCGCTCCGTCGCGCGAGGCATTGACCGCCTACAGCAACATCGCGGCGGCCGCCGGGAAAAGCACCGCCGATTTTGCCGAAGCCGTTTCCGATGCCGTCACCGGGGAGTTCGAGCAGCTCAAAGCGTTTGGCATCAAGGCCAATATCGAAGGCGACAACGTGGCGATCCGCTTCCGCGACACGACGCGAACGATCGCGAACGACGCGGAGGCCATCGAGCAAGAACTGATCCGCATCGGGAATGTGGACTTTGCCGGAGCCGCCGCGGCCCGCGCAGATAACGCCAGCGTCGCCCTGGACCGCATGGCGGAGTCCGTGGACCGCCTGGTCGGCAAGATCGCGATCGATTCCGGACTGATCGCCGGCACCGCGCGCTGGGCCACCGTGCTGGGCGAGCTGGCGGACGCGCTCACGGCAGAGGCCGATCCGGCGTTGGAAGAGCACGCGCGCGCGCTGGAACAAATCAAGCAGCTATACGAGGCCGCCGGCACACCGCCGGTCACGTTCACGTGGTGGCTGGAAAAGCTGGGCGCGCTGGCTTTCGCGGGAGCGGGTAGCCTTAAAGAGCTAGTGCTGTCCGCCAAGGGCCTGTCCGGTGCCCCCGCCGACGCCCGTGCCCTGGCCGACGCCACGCAAGCGGTGGCCGATGCGCAGA
>JBGSTR010000280.1:0-3680 GCA_041736365.1 Chromatiaceae bacterium
GCGCGGCCGCAACGCGATATTCGCCAATCAGCGCCTCGATCTCCGGCACGGCCTTGCGTTGCAGCGCATCGAACAAGGCGTGCTCTTGCCGCCGATCGAGGCCCGCTTGCCGCGCAAGACCGCGGAAGATGCCGACATGACCCAGGTCGAGGTAGCAGTCCTCAATCCCGGCTGTACGCAGGGTCATCATGATCAGACGCAGGATCTCGGTGTCGCTCTCGATCCCGGCGTGGCCGTAGATCTCGGCACCGATCTGCAGCGGACTGCGGGTGCCGGCGAACCCGTCGGAGCGGGTGTGCAGCACGGTGCCGAGGTAGCACAGGCGGGTCGGGGCGTCACGGCGCAGGTGGTGCGCGTCGATGCGTGCAACCTGCGGGGTCATGTCGGCCCGGACGCCGAGCAGACGTCCGCTGACTTGATCGGTGAGCTTGAAGGTTTGTAGATCGAGGTCCCGCCCGGTCCCGGTCAATAGGGACTCCAGGTAGTCGATGAACGGCGGCACCACCAGCTGGTATCCCCAGGCATCGTAGAGATCCAGCAACTCGCGGCGCAGGCCCTCGATCAGCCGCGCCTGGGGCGGAAGGATTTCTTCCACCCCGGCGGGAAGCAGCCAGCGTTCCTCATCCATCACGGGTGCTCAATTCACGAGGTACAGCAGCAGGACACCGCCGACCATGGTCGCCAGCCCAGCCATGCGCACGCGCCGGTCCGCCTCGGACGCGACGGCAAGCAGTGCACGACGGAAGGTTTGCGGACTTAGGAACGGCCAAACGCCTTCCAAAACCAGCATCAGTGAAAGCGCGATCAGTAGCTCGTGCACGAGGGCGCGGCCCCCAGACCAGGGTTGCGGAGCGGTCCCCGCGACGCGAGGTTGGCAAAGACACGCAATCTTTTCAAACCGCGCCGGGTTTGTCCAACGTCGTGCATGCACGGCGAGGGAAAATAGCGGACCACGCGGCGCCTTTGCACCGGCGGCCCCACCAGTGCGCGGCGCGGCGACGCCCCCGAAGCCCCCGCCAACCGGCAGCCACGCGTGGCCGGGCTGCCGTTGCAGGGTTTCGCCAGGCTTGCGCTAGTTACCCGACTGGCTCCGGAAATATTTGAAGAACTCAGAATCGGGCTGCAACACCATCACGTCGCCTCCGGCGCCAAAGGCCCCGCGGTAGGCGTTGAGACTGCGGTAGAAGGCGTAGAAATCCGGATCTTTGGTGTAGGCCTTCGCATACAGCTCCGATGCCTTGGCGTCGCCCTCGCCGCGGATCTCCTCGGACTCCTTGTAGGCATCCGCCAAGGTCACGGTGCGCTGCCGATCCGCGTCCGCACGAATTCGCTCCGCCGCCTCGGAACCCTTCGCCCGCAGGTCGCGTGCAACCCGCTCGCGCTCGGCGCGCATGCGCTGATAGACCGACTCGCTCACTTCCGGCGGCAGGTCGATCTTCTTGACCCGCACGTCGACCACCTCGACCCCGAGATTGGCCGCCCTGCGATCGATCTCCTTGGTCAGCTGGGTCATCAGCTCGAGGCGGTCCTCGGCGACGACTTCCTGGATCGTGCGCTTGCCGAATTCGTCCCGCAGGCTGGTGTTGATCTGCTCGGAAAGCAACCGTGCGGTGCGGCTCGGGCTACCGCCCGTGGAGCGGTAGAACTGGGCCGCGTTGGAGATCCGCCACTTAGCATAAGAGTCGACGATCACGTCTTTCTTTTCGATCGTCAGAAACCGCTGCGGCTGCGAGTCAAGGGTCTGGATTCGACGATCGAACTTCTTGATGTCGTTCAGGATCGGCACCTTGAAGTGCAAACCGGGGGGATAGTCGCTGCCGACGATCTCGCCGAGGCGCAGCTTGATGGCCATCTCCCACTGATTGACGATAAACGTGGTGGCGTAGATAAACAGCGCCAGCACGGCCAGCCCGGCGGGCCAAAGGTGTTTGTATCGGGCCAACATCAACGTACCCTCCGGTCACGATCCACGGTTCGCTGAGTGGTGTCCCGCGCGGCCCCATCCGGGCGCGCGTCCATCGACTCCGGTCGAGCCGGCAAAGCCGCCCCCGACTTCTGCTTTTGCTGCTGGATCAGTTGATCGATAGGCAGGTAGAGAAGGCTGTTGCCGCCACCTTCTTGGACGTCGAGCATCACCTTGTTGCTGCCGCTCATGACGCCCTCCATGGTGTCCAGGTAGAGCCGCTGACGCGTCACCTCGGGTGCCTTCTGATACTCGGTGAGCACCGCAAGAAAGCGCGCCGCCTCGCCCTCGGATTCGGCGGTGACCTTGTCGCGATAGGCCTTCGAGTCCGCGAGGATGCGTGCGGCCTCGCCGCGTGCCTGCGGGATGATCTCGTTGGCGTAGGCCTCGGCCTGGTTTTCGGTTCGCTCCTTGTCCTCACGTGCCTTGATGGCGTCGTCGAACGCCTCCTTGACCTGTTCCGGCGGCTTCGCCGGCTGCATGTTGATCGAGGTCACCGCCAAGCCGGTCTTGTACTGATCCATCAGTGCCTGAACCCGTTCCTGAATCGTGACCGCGATCGCCCCGCGACCCTCGGTCAGAATGAAATCGAGCTTGCTCCCGCCGATCGTCTTGCGCACCACCGTCTCGGTCGCATCCTTCAGGGTCTTCTCAGGATCCTGGTCCTGGAACAGGAAATCCGCCGCGTCCTGGATGCGCGACTGCACCGTGAGCTCGACGTCGACGATGTTCTCGTCCTTCGTCAGCATTGCGGCCTGATGACTGAAGGTGGAGATCTCATCGACATTGACCTTAACCACCGATTCAAACGGGAAGGGGATGTGCCAGTGCGGCCCCGGGTCGGTGGTGTCCGAATACTTACCGAAGCGCAGCTCGACGCCGCGCTCGGCCGGCTCGACGATGTAGATGCCGGACGCCAGCCAGATCACGAGCAGAACGCCCGCGACGATGCCGATGGTCTTGGAGCCGAAGCCACCGCCGGGGAAATTGAATCCGCCCGAACCGCCGCCACCCCCGTTTCCGCCTCCGCCTCCGGGCGAAGAGTCTCCGGGTCGCTTCTTGCCGCCAAACAGTCCGCCGAGACGGTCCTGAAGCTTGCGTACGACCTCATCGAGGTCCGGCGGGCCCTGATCGCCCCCGCTCTTGCCGCTCCAGGGGTCTTTGTTGCCGCCACCTGGCTCGTTCCAAGCCATAGCTTCTCCGTCCTAAGTGATGAGGTAGGTGATGAGGTAAGGAGTTGGCCCCGATCGCTGAGAGAGCCGCTGCGATCGCGCATCGCTCCGCTTCGGTCGGCGCAGGAAGCCTGCCGTCCCTCGCCCCGCAGACAATGCCGCCGCGTACCCCGGATATCAACCGCCGAGCGCGGCTGCGGTCGAAGTGTCTCCGACCAAACGGATGATTGTATGGAATGGCCAAGGTGAGGGCAAATCCCGGTCGCCGCCGCCTTCGGGAAGCGAACGGGCGGCGTGCAGGGCACTCGGCGCCCGCGCTGGCCTAGCGAACGCCCGGCGCGATGGATGCACGCGGATGCGCGATGCGCGCGGACAATCGATCCAAATCGGCGCGACCGATCATAAGCTCCATGGCCCAGCCGCCAGACTCCAATGGCTGGTCGGAGAGAATCTGCGCATGCTCGAACAGCCACGCGCGCAGCCGCCCGTCGGCGGGCCCCAGCTCCATGTGACGATGCACCCGCTCGCCGGCGGTCAGCTCGGCG
>JBGSTR010000292.1:0-1964 GCA_041736365.1 Chromatiaceae bacterium
CCCGCGACATGCTGGCGATGCCGACCACCAGCGCGGACGTCGACCTGCGCGACTGGAGCCTGCTCGGCATGAACAGTCTGGTGATCGGGAGCGTCGAGCCCGACGGCAGCAATTTCCGCGTCGGGTTCACGCTCTTCGACGTGCAGCGCGGCGACCAGCTCATCTCCACCAGCATGACCACCAACAAGAGCGGCATGCGCCTGACCGCGCATCGCATCGCGGACATGATCTACCAGAAGCTCACCGGCCAGCCGGGAGTCGCCGCCACGCGCATCGCCTATGTGACCTCCAACGGTCGCGGCGACAGCCAGACCGTCGCGCTCAAGGTCTCGGATTCCGACGGCTACAATCCTCAGACCATCGTATCCTCCGGCGACCCGATCATGTCTCCGGCGTGGGCGCCGGACGGACGCCGCATCGCCTACGTCTCGTTCGAGAACCGCCGGCCCGCGATCTACATCCAAGAGCTCACCAGCGGACGCCGCGAGCTGGTGGCCAGCTACCCCGGCATCAACGGCTCGCCGGCGTTCTCGCCGGATGGCGGCAAGCTCGCCATGACGCTGTCCAAGGACGGCAATCCGAACATCTACGTGCTGGATCTGATGACCCGGCAATTGACGCAGCTTACCGACCACTACGCGATCGACACCGAGCCGTCCTGGTCCCCGGACGGAAGCGAGCTGATCTTTACCTCCGACCGCGGCGGCAGCCCGCAGATCTACCGCATGTCCGCGAACGGCGGCCCGGCACAGCGCGTCAGCTCCGAGGGCGACTACAACGGCCGCGCCTCCTATTCGCCGGACGGGAAATCGATCGCGATGGTCAGCCGGACGAACGGCCAGTTCCGCATCGGCGTGCTCGACCTCCAACGCGGAACCATGCGCATCTTGAGCAACGGCAGCCTGGACGAGTCACCGAGTTTCGCGCCGAACAGCACCATGGTAATTTACGCGACCCTCTACAACGGCCGCGGCATCCTGGCCGTGGCGTCCGTGGACAGCGGCGGCACACAGCGGCTCTCCCAGGATTCGGGCGAGGTCCGCGAGCCCGCCTGGTCACCGATTCTGCAGTAAGGAGCGCCTGGCGCGATGGCAAGAACCCACCTGACCGCACTCTATTTCGCCGCGCTCCTGGGCGCAGCGGCACTGGCCGCGGGTTGCGCGAGCACCCCGCCGGAACCGCCACCGGCACCGGTCCCTGCGGTGACTCAACCCCTGTCCCCGCCCGCCGCGCCCGAGTACGTAGAGCCGAAGCCGACCTATCGGGGCCCGTGGGAGGATCCATCCAGCCCGCTATATGCCCGCACCATCTACTTCGACTACGACAGCTCCGAGATCAAGCCCGAGTACATCGGCGTGATGCGCAATCACGCCCGCTATTTGGGCAGCAACCAGACGACCCGGGTCACCTTGGAAGGACATACCGACGAGCGCGGCACCCGCGAATACAATCTCGCCCTGGGCGACCAACGCGCCGAGGCCGTGCGCCGATTCATGGTCGCGGAGGGCGCGACGCCGGACCAGCTGTCCACCTTGAGCTACGGCGAGGAACGACCCGACGAGACCGCCCACGGCGAGCCGGCTTGGCGCTCTAATCGCCGCGTGATCATCCAATATTGACGGACCTCGACATGAGAACAGCCCACAAGATTGTTTCCGGCGCGCTGATCTTCAGCGGCATCTTCGCCGCCGCAGCGCCCGGCTTGGCTCTGGCTGCCGATGCGCTGACCGAGGATCGCCTCGCACGCCTTGAGCGCATGGTCGACAACCGCGGCGGATCGGACTTGATGTTGCAGATGCAGCAGCTTCAGCAGGAGATGCAGGAGCTGCGCGGACTCGTGGAGACCCAACAGTTCGAGCTGCAGAAGCTGCAACGTCAGCAACGCGACCAGTTTCTGGACATCGATTCGCGGCTGAGCGCGGGCCCCGGCGCGGGTGCCGCGGCGGGCGACCCGGCAGTTGCCG
>JBGSTR010000303.1:0-1629 GCA_041736365.1 Chromatiaceae bacterium
GCAGCGAGCAATCCGCCTTGCCGCGCTGCACGCGGGCCGCGAGGCGTTCGCGCACCAGCGGATCGAGCGCGCGCAGATCCTCGGGGAGCCGCAGATGGGGCTCCAAGAAACGATGGTTGACGGTGCGCAGCTCCCAGGTAAGCTCACCAAGCTCGCTTCGGTCGGTCTCCCGCGCGAACGCGGTCATGCTCTTGATCATTGAATCTCTCGCGGTAAGTACCGTGTCGCGTTGCAGCAAGTGCCGTTGGACTATGATAACGGCTCGATTGCACCAGCGCCTGCATGGAGCTTGTCAGCCCGAACCATGGCCAACAGCCGAGTGAGCCTCCCGCCGGGGACTCTGGTGGGCGCCTATCGAATCGTCGCCCCCATCGGCAAGGGCGGTTTCAGCCTGATCTATCTGGCTCACGACGAGGACACCGGCAACGAGGTCGTGATCAAGGAGTTCATGCCCAAAAAGATCGCCCGCCGAGGGGCTGCAAGGCAAATTCTGCCGCTACGCGAAGAGCTTACGGAAAATCTGCATCGCGGACGCAAGCTGTTCTTTCAGGAGGCGCAAGCCCTGGCGTCGCTCAAGCACACGAACATCGTGCGCGTGCTGGACTTCTTCCTCGCCAACGACACCGGCTATCTGGTGATGCCCAACGAGCGCGGACGCAACCTCGGTGCCTATGTCCAAGAGCGCCACGGCGGACTCAGCACCACCTTTATCCTGGACGTCTTCCTGCCGATCCTCGATGCCCTTTCGCTGCTGCACGGCCGTGCGATGCTGCACCTGGACGTCAAGCCCGGAAACATCCACCTGCGGCACGGCAACCAACCGCTGCTGCTCGACCTCGGGGCGGTGCATCCGCTGACCCGAGGACGTGCACGCGGAGGACAGGTGGTCACCGCCGGTTTCTCGCCGCCCGAGCAGTATGAACGGGGCGGAAACGTCGGGCCCTGGACCGACGTTTATGCGGTAGGGGCCAGCATTCGCACCTGTATGGAGGGTCGCTCGCCACCGCCGGCGCCCGAGCGACAACAAAAGGACAAGCTTGTCGCCGCGCAGGTTGAGTTCAAGAACCGTTATCCGCAATTTCTGCTGGAGGCGGTCGACTGGTCCATGTCCCTTGATACCGAGAAACGACCGCGGGATGCCGGGGCGCTGCTGGCCGCACTCGCGCGCGGGGTGGAGGATCTGCCCCTGTCGCGCTACTCGGAGCTCGAGTCCTCGCGCCCGGCCTGAAGCTCGCCCCGGCGGGCGCTTGCGTCCGTGCGCTTCGGGCCTGAAATTGACGGCAGCGGTGCGCGAGTCGAAGATGACGGCCGCGCCAACACGATCCCTGCGCTTCGCCGGGCATCCCCACATCCGAGCCAACCCTGGATTCCAAGCTATGCGACCTTCGACACGCCGCCCCGATCAACTGCGTCCGATTCGATTCACGCGCGGCTACACCCGCCATGCGGAGGGTTCGGTGCTGGTCGAGTTTGGCGACACGCGGGTGCTGTGCACCGCGAGCGTCGAGGAACGGGTACCGCCGTTTCTCAAGGGTCAGGGTCGCGGCTGGGTCACCGCCGAATACGGCATGCTGCCGCGCGCCACCGGCGAGCGCATGCAACGCGAGGCGGCACGCGGCAAACAGGGAG
>JBGSTR010000325.1:0-13063 GCA_041736365.1 Chromatiaceae bacterium
GAGCTCGCGGCGGAGCCGGCGGCGACTGCGCCTGCCCGCCTGGGATCGGCTGCCGATTGGCATGCATTGGTTGACGGCCTGGGTGTGGGCGGCATTGCCGGCGAGCTCGCCCACAATTGCGCCTTCCGCGATCTCGACGAAGGCTGTTTAACGCTGTCGCTCGATCCTGCCGCCGAGCACCTGCGGGTGCCCGGTGCCGAATCTCGGTTGCGCGAGGCCCTGGAGCGAGCGCTCGGCGGTCCGTTGCGAATCGATATCCAGGTCGCCCGCCCGCAACAGGAAACACCCGCCCAACGGCGCACCCGCGAGGCGCAGCAGAGGCGGGAAGCGGCGGTGGCGTCGATGCACGCCGATCCGGTCGCGCACCGGCTGCGCGAGCGGCTCGACGCGGAATGGGTGCCCGACAGTATCGAGCCGGCGGACTGAATCGCGGACGCGAACGACCCGACGCGGCAACCGTGCAGTATCATGCGCGGGGACGCGTGATCCAAAACGCCCCGGCAACGGGGTCTCCACTATCGAGGTACAGGCACGTGAAAGGCGGACTCGGCAACCTGCTCAAGCAGGCCCAGAAGATGCAGGAAGAGCTGCAGCGGACCCAGGAGCGCTTGGCCCAGGAAGAGGTCGTAGGCGAGTCCGGCGGCGGCATGGTGAAGGTCACGATGAACGGCAAGCACGAGGTCAAACGGGTCGAAATCGATCCGACCCTGATGGGCGACGACAGGGAGATGCTCGAAGACTTGGTTGCGGCTGCATGCAACGCGGCGGCACAGCGGGTCAACGAAAAGATGCAGCAGAATATGGCGGACCTGACCGCCGGGATGCCGCTGCCCCCCGGTCTCAAGATGCCGTTCTAGCGGCGTGGCCGAGCGTTCGCTCCTCAACCAACTGATCGAGGCCCTGCGCTGCCTGCCGGGTGTGGGCCCCAAGTCCGCGCAGCGGATTGCCTTTCATCTGCTGGAGCGCGATCGCGAGGGCGGGAATCGGTTGGCCCGAATCATGGCCGAGGCGATGACGCGTATCCAACGCTGCTCGCGCTGCCGAACGCTGAGCGAGCGCGAGGTATGCGCATTGTGCGCCAGCCAAAGCCGCGACCCGGGCCTGCTGTGCGTGGTGGAGCAACCCTCTGAGATCGTAGCCATCGAGCAGGCCACGGATTATCGGGGACTATATTTCGTGCTCGGGGGCCGGCTCTCGCCGCTCGACGGCATCGGTCCCGATGAGCTCGGGTTGGACCTGCTCGATGACCGACTGGCGGGCGAGGGCCTGCGCGAGCTGATCCTCGCCATTAGCCCCACCGTCGAGGGCAGCGCCACCGCGCAGCTCATCGCGGAGTCCGCCGCCGCGCACGGGGTGAAGGTCACCCGCATCGCCCACGGGGTACCCTTGGGCGGCGAGCTGGAGCACGTCGACGGCGGCACGCTCGCGCTGGCCTTCGCGGGACGACGCGATCTTTAGGGAGAAGCCGATCGAATGCCTGCGCGGCATTGGATCCGCCCGCCGTCGGAGAGGCGCGACCCTCGGACCGCGCCGTTTCGCTTGAATCTGCCGGGCCGGGGAGTGGGCCTTGCGGCGGGCCGGGGCCATCGGAGTTTGCCCGCATCGAGCCGTTGTTGAAGACCGGGAGCCAATCATGTCAGACACCATCTTCGGAAAGATCGCGCGCGGCGAGATTGCGGCGGACGTCGTTTATGAGGACGAGGACGTGGTCGCCTTCCGCGACCTCTCGCCGCAGGCGCCGACGCACATCCTAATCATCCCGCGCAAGGCCATACCCTCGCTCAACGAGCTGCAGCCCGAGGACGCGGAGCTGGTCGGTAGGCTGTTCCTGGCGGCGGCCAAGGTCGCGCGGCGGGAGGGAATTGCGGACAGCGGCTACCGCGCGGTCGTGAACTGCAACGCCGCGGCTGGGCAAACCGTCTACCATCTGCACCTGCATGTGCTCGGGGGCCGCGCGATGCAGTGGCCGCCGGGTTGAGCCTCTCCGG
Source organism: Chromatiaceae bacterium (assembly GCA_041736365.1). GTDB lineage: Bacteria > Pseudomonadota > Gammaproteobacteria > Chromatiales > Chromatiaceae > JBGSTR01. Next base: position 1,989 of record JBGSTR010000325.1, read on the forward strand.
TAACTACCGCGCTCGTCGCGGTGCTTTGCCCGGCGGTTGCCAGCGGTTAGGATTGGCGGCTTCGGGCGCGGGGCCGGGGTTGGCCCCGGGCGAGGTCTTTTCACGATCGGAGCGGGGGAGCCGGGGCGTCCCGAGTCCAAGGGCATGGCAGTGAACGCACAAACTTCGGGGGGCGGCTCGGCCGCGGTGTTCGAGCTGAAGGCGGCGGGTTTCACCTTGCCCATCATCCGGCTCCTGGACGGGAACATGGAGGCGGTGGCCGAGCAGCTCGGCGCAAAGGTCGAGCAGGCGCCGGATTTTTTTCGCAATACGCCGGTTGTGATCGACCTCAGCGGATTGCCCGAAAGCGCGGGCGAGGTCGAGTTTCCGTTGCTCGTCGGGTTGCTGCGGGGCTACGGCATGATCCCGTTCGGCGTACGTGGCGGCTCCGCGGCGCAAAACCGTTCGGCCGAGGCCATGGAGCTGGCGATTCTCGGCGATGCCTTCGTGCGCGGCTCCAAGGGCTCCGGCAATGCCGTGCCGGCGAAACCGGCACCGGCGTCGTCGAGCGCGTCGCCGAAAGGTCCCTCCAGAACCGGCCCCAGCTCCTCGTTCGTCCTGGTGACCCGGCCGGTGCGTTCGGGGCAGCGCATCTACGCGGCCGACGGCGACCTGTCGGTGGTGGCCTCGGTCAGCTCCGGGGCCGAGCTGATGGCGGATGGCAACATCCACGTTTACGGACCCTTACGCGGTCGGGCGCTGGCGGGCATGAAGGGCAATACCGAGGCGCGGATCTTTTGCCAGGATTTACAGGCCGAGCTGGTCTCGGTCGCCGGCCACTATCGGGTCAGCGAGCATATTCCGGTGGAGCTGCGCGGTGTGCCGGTACAGATTTATCTCGATCAGAAGGTCCTGCGCATCGACAAGCTCTGATCGACAGTCGTTGGGAACGGACGCCGGAGTTGGGCCGGCGCCGAGACTACGGAACAAACCCCCGGGGAGGTTGTTGCTTTGGCGAGAATTATCGTAATCACGTCGGGAAAGGGCGGGGTCGGCAAGACGACCACGTCGGCGGCGTTGGCCATGGGGCTGGCCCAGCGCGGCAGCCGCACCGCGGTGATCGACTTCGACGTCGGTCTGCGCAACCTGGACCTGATCATGGGCTGCGAGCGGCGGGTGGTTTACGACTTCGTCAATGTGATCAATCAGGAGGCGAACCTTAATCAAGCCCTGATTCGGGACAAGCGTTGCGACAACCTGTATGTGCTGCCCGCCTCACAGACCCGCGACAAGGACGCGCTCACCGTCGAGGGCGTGGGGCGCGTGCTGGAGGATCTGTCCCAGGGCTTCGACTTCATCGTCTGCGACTCGCCCGCGGGCATCGAGCACGGCGCCACCATGGCGATGTACTTCGCGGACGACGCCGTGGTGGTGACCAACCCGGAGGTGTCCTCGGTGCGCGATTCCGATCGCATGCTCGGCATTCTGTCGAGCAAGTCGCGCCGAGCGGAGACCAACGCCGAGCCGATTCGCGAGTACCTGCTGCTCACGCGCTACGATCCGCGTCGGGTGGAGAACGGCGAGATGCTCAGCGTCAGCGACGTCCAGGAGATCCTTTCGCTCAATCTGCTGGGCGTAATCCCCGAGTCCAAGGCGGTTCTGACGGCGTCCAACGCGGGCGTGCCGGTGATCCTCGATCGCGAGAGTGATGCCGGACAGGCCTACGGGGACGCAATCGGCCGCTACTTGGGCGAAGATGTTCCATACCGTTTCATCCAGGCGGAGAAGAAGAGCTTCTTGAGCCGCCTGTTCGGAGGGTAATGCATGGGACTTCTCGACTATTTTCGCAGCTCGCGGCCGAAGGGCTCCGCCAATGTGGCGAAGGAGCGGCTGCAGATCCTGGTGGCCCACGACCGGGCTGCCCGCCATCGCCCGTCTTATCTGCCCAGGCTCCAGCGCGAGATCCTCGATGTGATCCGCAAGTATGTGGACGTGGATATGAACGCGGTGTCCGTGAACTACGAGCAGGAAGACACCCACGAGGTGTTGGAGCTCAACATCGTGCTGCCGGAGACGGCCCACCACCGGGCCTACTAGCCCGGTTTCGCCGGCGCTTGGATCGGGGTGAACGAAGGAAGCCCCGACGAATCGGCGTCGGTCGCGTTGGGGCTTCGTTCCTCACCCACAGCCCACCGGGTCCGCCGCCTTTGTTTTCTCCGCGGGCCGCGTTTGCCCCCGTTCCGTGCGCGACCCCCCGTGCCTCGTACCCCTGCCTCTGTTAGTCTGAGCCGCCGCTTGGCGGATCTCGCCGGCGATCGTTGACCAATCCCGTGTCTTTTCGAGGCTCACTCCGATGAGAAGCTATCTGCTGCCCCTAATTCTGATTGCCCTGACGGTCGTGCCGCCGGCGTTCGCGGCTCGTCCCGGCGCGGCGCTGCCTGATCATCCGCGGATCGGATTGGTGCTCAGCGGCGGCGGGGCGCGGGGCGCGGCACACATCGGCGTGCTGAAGGTCCTGGAGGAGCTGCGCATCCCTATTGATGTCGTGGTGGGGACCAGCATGGGCTCACTGGTCGGAGGCGGCTATGCGGCGGGGCTGACGCCGGAGCAGCTGGATCAACGCATCACCGCGGTGGCTTGGGATGCCCTGTTCAACGACGATCCGCCGCGCCGCGAGTGGCCGGCCGGACGCAAAGCGGCCTCCGCGATGCCAACCTGGGACTTCACCATCGGCTTGCGCGACGGCGAGCTCAACCTGCCCAAAGGTGCCATCGCCGGTCAGAACGTACAACTGTTCTTCAGCGACCTGGTCAAGGGCGTCGAGACCATCGAAAACTTCGACCAATTGCCCATCCCCTTCCGCGCCGTGGCGACCAACCTGGAGAACGGCGATATGGTGGTCTTCGACCGCGGATCACTGCCGCTGGCCATGCGGGCCAGCATGTCGGTGCCCGGGCTGTTCGCGCCCATGGAGGCGAACGGGCAGATCTATGTCGACGGTGGATTAGTGCGCAACCTTCCCATCGACGTGGCTCGCGAGCTGGGCGTGGACGCAATCATCGCGGTCAACCTGGGTTCGGGTTACCTGCCGCGGGATCAGCTCGGGACCATCGTCGGCGTCGCCGGCCAGATGATCGCGATCTTGACCGAGCAGAACGTCCAGGCGTCGTTGAAACAGATCGACCCGAAGCGCGATGTGCTGATCGAGCCCGACCTGGGCGACATCACCTCCGGCGACTTCAACCGCGCGGCCGATGCGATCGCCACCGGCGTGACGGCCGCCCGCAAGGCGGCGCCGAAGCTGGCCCGATTCAGCGTCAGCGAGGCCGAATACGCCGAATGGAAGCGGCAACGCTTCGGTTCCGGGGATCCGGTCAGGCGCGTGGGTGAGGTGCGGATCACAGGACTGGAACGCGTGAACCCGGGCCTGTTCGAGCCACTGATTGAAGATCAGCAGGATAAGCCGCTGGACCGCGAACGACTCGACCGGGACATTCAGCTGATCTACGGTCGCAGCGATTTCGAGCGCATCAGCTACCGCTTCGAGCCCCAACCGAACGGATCCGACACCTTGATCGTGGATGTCGTGGAGAAGTCCTGGGGGCCCGGCTATATCGGCCTGGGGCTGGGACTGTCGAGCGATTCGCGCGGCGACAGCCGCTTCGGCATTCGGGGAAGCTATCGACAGACCTGGCTCAATTCGCTGGGGGCCGAGTGGAATACAAACCTGACGCTTGGCAACGAGCCGAGCCTGTACACCGAGCTTTACCAACCCTTGCGCGTCGATGGCGCCGCATTCGTCGCACCCTATTTCGACTTCTCCGAGGTTCCCCAAAGCGTTTTCGAGGGCGATCAACGGGTCGCGCGCTACAACGTCGGGCGTCTACGCATCGGCGCCGACTTGGGTACGACCCTGTCCGGCTTCGAGCTGCGCGCCGGACCCTACTACGGCCGGACCGACAATACTCTGGATACCGGGTCGGTTAGCCTACCCGAGGGCGGCAACACCGATTCGGGACTGCGTCTGAGGATCCTCTACGACACCCTCGACAGCGCGGCGGCCCCACGTTCCGGGCTGCGGTTCGCGGTGGAATCGATGACGCCGCTCAAGGCCCTAGGGGCCGATGTCGAGTACACGCGCACGCTCTTGACGGCGACCAGCGCAAAGAGCTTTGGTCCTCACACCGTCGCCGGCACCTTGCGCGCCGGCACCAGCTTCGGCTCCGATATGCCGTATTACGATCAGTTCCCCATGGGCGGATTTTTCCGGCTCTCCGGCTACGCGAACGAACAGTTCCGCGCCAACGATATGGCCTTCGCAGGGCTCGCCTACTATCGGCAGGTCGCCTCTTTGCCGCCGCCCCTCGGGCGCGGTCTCTATCTCGGCGCCTCGCTGGAGGCGGGCTGGATGTCGTCGGGGGAGGTCCAGAATCCCGTTACCTTCCGCTCGTTGGTCTTGAACCCCGAGGACACCCGCTATGGTGGCAGTGTCTTCTTCGGCTCCGATACCTGGATCGGCCCGGCCTATCTGGGTGTCGGTCTGTCCGGTACGGGTGAAAGCACGGTTTATGTGCTGATCGGCGGGCAGTTCCAGAATTGATCAGGCCAGCGACGCAAGGGAAACGCTGACTTAAAGCATTTCCCGTCCGGGCGAGGGATGGCCCGGCATTTTCAAGCGCCGTAATGGACAAGAAAATGGAGTGGTCCGGGAGTCGCGCTTCTCGGACCGCGAGCTATCAAATGCCGGGACGGCATTTGATCAGCGTTTCCCTAGATCAACAGCTCATCCTTGAGATAGTAAGTGCGAAGGAGAGACGCGAAGGCATAGCTGAGTGCGACCACGAGAACGATCGAGACGGAGGTTTGATAAATACTGTTCGCCATGAGCAGGGCTACCAGGCCGCGAACCGGCGTGATTAGAAACGGGTGTATGCAATAAAGTGCCAAGGCATACTTCGCCATCGTCCCGATGACGGGCGGAGTCTGAACCCGCTCGTCTAGGGCCAAGACGATTAGCCCGATAACGGCAAACAGCGACGATGCCCTGGTATAGGCGGGAATTGCGTAGCCCTGGCCGGGAAAAAACGCGTCGTCCACCATGAAATTCCACTCCAGCAGGGCGAAAGCGACGCACAAGACGATGGAGCCAACCATCAGAGGTGCTGGATTGGAGCGCACCGAGTCGACGTGGTTGGCAAGTAAAACGGCGGCGAACGCAAGAGGGACGAAATTCAACGGGTTCCAAAACGCACTGAGCCCGTAATAGCCCATCGTCTTTGTCAATTGCGGAAGAAGCACAACCAAGCAAACTGCCAACCCGAATCCGATCCATTGCAGGCGATTTCCGAGCTTGGCAATCCAGTGAGTAACCAATAGAGAAATCAAGAGGCTTACGAAAAACCAGTAGATGGTATTTCCCGCCCGCAGAAGCGTAACGGCCAACATGCTCGGAGAATCCGGCAACAGATGCGCAACGCCGGCGTAGCCATTGTTGTAGAGAATCAGCGCGACGGGCCAGAAGGTAAGCAGAATCAGTATTCGCTTCGACTGCTTCCTGAGCCTGCCCGCGTCCGCGCCACGAAGCGCGTAGAGAAAGGTCGACATCAGGATAAACGTCGGAACGGCCAAGAGCAGGATGTGGAAATAGACCAGATCCGTTAGCGAGAACGTATGCTCAAGGTACCGATCCTCGGAGAACATCAGGGATACCCCGAGAACCTGCATGTGCCAAGCAACCACAAAGATCGACATTACGGCGCGTAGGTAGTCGAAACCGGCGATGTGGGTTGGCTTCATGGATGCATTGCCGGTTTTCCGCAGGGAATGCTAAGCGGATTATTCGAATACCGCTGCTTCAAGACCACGGCATCTTATTCCTTGCCTCTCGGGACCGCCTTCTAATCGGCTAGCGGATGCGGAGCTTACCCCGTGGCGTCGGACATTCGGGGGCTCGGGTTGCTCGACGCGCGGCGACGAGGCCGCTTTTTGTCTTTGGCCGCGGGCTTTGCCTTGCCCTCGGCAATCGCCTTGGCCGTCTCTTCTATTTTCCCCTCCTTGAATACCTTGTCGCTATAAAGCCAGCTTGTCACGCGCTTGTCGGGGTCGCGAACGTGAGTGTACAGGCAGTGAATGTCGCGCAGGAGCAGGATGGTGCTCTGGCGAAGCTTCGGGTAGATCTTGGCGAAGCCCACGACCGCTCCGCCGGCGGCCCCGATGAACGCCCCAATCGTCAGCGTGGTCAAAATGCAGCCGAGCTCGTACTCGACGCGGATGACGGCAAGCTCATCGCCCAGGCTGCGCGAGGCGATTAATGCCTCGACTTGTTCGGCGAGGTCCGTGGATACCGCCGCCGCCTCTTGATCGGTCGGGTAAAGCCCGGAAGGTACGTTGGTGAAGAACGTGACTTCAGCGATTGCGATATAGCTCACGGGCTGCCTCCAATCGGGAAGATCGTTGGTTATGGAAAAGGCTTTACCGTTTTCGCCGATCCAGTCGGGGGAGGAGCTATTCTTGTGCGTTAAGCACTTTAATTGCTCCGAGAGTTAACCCCTTCTCGGGCTACGGATCGGATTCCCTGACGTCGCCATTTGGCGTTATTACGATACGCCGTCTGTTGAAAATGCTCTTCATGATCATGGCGACATGATCAGCTCCCGCGAGAACTTTCGTTTCGGTATGATGGTGAAACCGCAATTGGAATTGAAGCGCTACGACCCCGCACACTGCGTCGCCGAATAATGCGCTCGACGTGGTTCCCGTTGGGAACTCACGCCGGAGAAGTTGAGGCTCAGTAGCCGCGCGATTAGCGCTAGAGATCATTTGGTTAATTAATTCTACAGCCGTTACCTGGGGAAGCCCAGGTTGTTGTATAGTTAAAGTGGATGAATCGATGTTCTCCGAGGATAATGTTTCTGTCGCTACACCTGAATCCAGTATATCAAGTCGAAAATCATACGGCTCGGGAACAGTCATGTGTATATTGAACGCTATATCCTTAATTCGTCCTTTCCAGTCATCTGGAGTAGGTTCTCTAAGTTCTACCAATTCAATATGCGCGTAGCGTGCTGTTGCGATGGCATCCGGCGTAAATCCTAATTTTGAAACGATGACACCCTTTTGAAGCCCGGCGTCTTCGAGTATGGCACGCAATTTCATCACGTCGTCTTTAGGTCGGCGGCGATCCCAAAACTTGCACTCAATGGCTGTCCTGTAGCTATGCAGTCCATCGGAATGTTCCGTGAGCACGTCAACTTGGTGCTCCACTCCGGATCTGCCCGTGACTTTGCAGTCCTGCCCTGAACAAAGGATTTTCACCCCCGACCGCGACCCGAGCTTCTCGTATATACTGCGGACGATTTCTTCGTAGTTCCTCCAATTCATTGTGTTGTTGTCCCGCAACGCTGGAGTAAATCGAAAGAATCAGTCCGCCGAAACCCAGTCTTCGATTTCATTCGAGTTGAGTGCCCCCTTGAAGCAATTCGCTCATTTCACTTACGAAATCACAACAGCATTCACCTCCTTCCTGTAATGGTTATTGGTCGACGGGAATCCGAGGCTTCGTCGTTCGGTCGTGTAGCTTCGGTGTCGCCTCGGTAGCCCGTGTCGATGGTCATTTCGCAGCGCGCGTCCCGTCAAGCTTGCGCCAATAGTCTCTCCAGAATTCCCAAATAGATCGCGGAGAGCTGGTCGAGCTCCTCGACGCCTACGCATTCGTCGACCTGGTGGATGGTGGCGTTGACCGGGCCGAGCTCCAGCACTTGGGCGCCGGTGGGCGCGATGAAACGACCGTCGGAGGTGCCGCCGCTGGTGGAGAGCTCGGTCTCGATTCCCATCACTTCGGCGATGGCCGAGCGGGTCGCTGCAACGAGCTCGCCCGCGGGGGTGAGGAAGGGGTTTCCGGAGAGACGCCAACGCAGTGAATATTCGAAGCCGCCCGCATCGAGGATCCCGCGCACGCGTGCCTGGATGGTGTCGGCGTCGAGCTCGGTGGAGAAGCGCAGGTTGAACTGTGCTTCGAGCCGGCCGGGGATCACGTTCTCGGCACCCGTGCCCATGTTCAGGTTGGCGATCTGGAAGGTGGTGGGCGGAAAGTGCTCGTTGCCCTGGTCCCAGACCTCGGCGCAGAGTGCGGCCAGTGCCTCGGCGCTGGCGTGAAAGGGATTGAGGGCGCGCTGCGGATAGGCGACGTGACCCTGCTTGCCCTGCACGGTGAGAAGGCCCACCAGGCTGCCGCGGCGACCGTTCTTGATCACGTCTCCGAGCCGCTCGTGGCTCGATGGCTCGCCGACCAGCGCGTAGGCGATGCGCTCGGCGCGATGCTCCAGCCGCTCGATCACCTTGACCGTGCCGTTCACCGACGGACCTTCCTCGTCGCTGGTGAGCAGGAACGCGATCGATCCCCGGTGGTTCGGGTGCGCCGCGGTGAACGCCTCCACCGCCGTGACCATGGCGGCGAGCGAGCCCTTCATGTCGCTGGCCCCGCGGCCGTAGAGCATCCCGTCGCGGACGGTCGGCTCGAAGGGGTTCGAGGTCCATTGATCGAGCGGGCCGGGTGGGACCACGTCCGTATGTCCCGCCAGGCACAGCAGCGGCTCGGCATCGCCGCGACGTGCCCAGAGGTTGGTGACCTCCGCGAACGGCATGGGCTCGATACGAAAACCCGCCGCGGCCAGTCGCTCTGCGATGAGGTCCTGACAACCGGCGTCGTCCGGTGTCACCGAGGGCCGAGCGATGAGGTCGCGCGCGAGGTCGAGTGTTGCGGACATCAGGCGAAACGGGCTTGGTAGGCGTCCGGCGAGAACCCGACTTGGCGGGCATCGCCGGTGTCGAGCAGCGGACGGCGGATGATCGATGGCGACTCGAGCATGATCCGAATCGCGGACGCCGCGTCGATCCGCTCCCGTTGCGCCTCCGGCAGCCGGCGCCAGGTGGTCCCGCGACGGTTCAGCAGCGTCTCCCAACCCAGCTCGGCCGCCCAGGCGCGCAGGGCTTGCTCGTCGAGCCCGTCGCGACGGAAGTCGTGGAAGTGGTAGGCGACGCCGTGCTCGTCGAGCCAGCGGCGTGCCTTCTTCACCGTGTCGCAGTTGGCGATGCCGTAGAGTGTGACCATCATCGGGTGGCGTGGCTCGCGTTGCCGTTCGTTCTCCGGCGAATGCGCTCAGATGTCCCGCAACAGCTCGTTGATGCCGACCTTGCCGCGGGTCTTCTCGTCCACGCGCTTGATGATCACCGCACAGTAGAGGCTGTGCGACCCGTCCTTGGAGGGGAGGCTGCCGGGTACCACGACGGCACCCGGGGGCACGCGGCCGTAGGTGACCTCTCCGGTCTCGCGGTCGAAGATCTTGGTGCTTTGGCCGATGTAGACGCCCATGGAGACCACCGCACCCTCGCCGACGATGACCCCCTCGACGATCTCGGAGCGGGCGCCGATGAAGCAGTTGTCCTCGATGATGGTCGGCGCGGCCTGCACCGGCTCCAGCACGCCGCCGATGCCGACGCCGCCCGAGAGGTGCACGTTCTTGCCGATCTGGGCGCAGGAGCCGACGGTGGCCCAGGTGTCGACCATGGTGCCTGAGTCCACGTAGGCCCCGATGTTCACGTAGGAGGGCATCAGCACGCAGCTCGGGGCGATGTAGGAACCCTTGCGGGCGGTCGCGGGCGGCACCACTCGCACGCCGGCGTCGCGGAACTCGCGCGAGTTGGTGTCCGCGAACTTGGAGGCCACCTTGTCGTAGTAGTTGGTGAAGCCGCCCTTCATGAACCAGTTGTCCTCGATCCGGAACGAGAGCAGCACCGCCTTCTTGACCCAGTCGTTGACCACCCATTCACCGTCGCGCTTTTCGGCGACTCGGATCTCGCCGCGGTCGAGCCGTTCGACGGTGTCCTGTACCGCGTCGCGGACGCGGGTCTCGACGTTGCGGGGTGTGATCTCGGCGCGTCGCTCGAAGGCCTCGATGACGATCGCTTGGTTGTCGCTCATGGGTAGCTCCAGGGTTCTTGGTGTTGGCTCAAGCGTTTGGCGGTGAGCAGGGGTAATTCTCGGGTGTGGCGCGGATGCGGGCTCACCGGGCCGGCGCCCGGCGCGTCGGTTGACCGACGATGGGCGAACCGTGCGGTCTGCACCCCGCGTCCTTCAGGCGCTTCTTCTAGCACGAATCCAGACGCTCGACGAAGCGGCGCATCCGTTGGGCAGCGTCGACGCACTCGTCCAGCGGAGGCACCAGTGCGATGCGCACCCGGCCCGCGCCCGGGTCGAGACCATCGACTTGCCGCGACAGGAAGCTGCCGGGCAGCACGGTGACGTTTTCCTCGGCGTAGAGCCGGCGGGCAAACTCGGTGTCGTCGATCGGGGTCCGCGGCCAGAGATAGAAGCCCCCGGCCGGCGGGTCAGCGGGCAGCACGCCGTCGAGGATGTCGAGCACGGCGGCGAACTTCTCGCGATACAGGGCTCGGTTCTCGCGCACATGGCCCTCGTCCGACCAGGCGGCAATGCTTGCGCTCTGGTGCGGCAGCGGCATCGCGCAGCCGTGGTAGGTGCGATAGGCGAGGAAGCGCTCGATGACCTCGGCGTCGCCGGCGACGAACCCCGAGCGCATGCCCGGTGCATTGGATCGCTTGGAGAGGCTGTGGAAGGCGATGCAGCGCGAGAAGCGGTCGTTGCCGCAGGCGCTGGCGGCTTGCAGCAGACCGGTCGGGGGCGACTGCTCGTCGAGGTAGAGCTCGGAGTAGCACTCGTCGGCGGCGATCACGAAGTCGTGGGTGTGCGCCAGCTCGATCAGTCGCGCCAGCCCGGCCTCGTCGAGCACCGCCCCGGTGGGGTTTCCCGGCGAGCAGATGTACAGGAGCTGGCAGCGCTTCCAGGTCGCCGCGTCCACGGACTCGAAGTCCGGGACGAAACCCTGCTCCGGCAGGCACGGCAGGAAGCCTGGCTCGGCGCCGGCAAGCAGTGCCGCTCCCTCGTAGATCTGATAGAAGGGATTGGGCATCAGGACCAGCGCGTCTCGCCCGCGATCCACCACCGCCTGCGCGAAGGCGAAGAGCGCCTCGCGGGTGCCGTTCACGGGCAGGACACCGCGTTCGGCGTCGATGCCGCCGGC
>JBGSTR010000345.1:0-5115 GCA_041736365.1 Chromatiaceae bacterium
GCCGGCGGCACCAGCGAGCAGTCGGTCACGGTGACCGCGCTGCCGCTGCCAACGGTGAGCCTCACCGCGAACCCATTGGCGGTAACGTCGGGCCAGCCGATCACCGTGACCTGGTCGTCGCAGGGCGCGATCGCGTGCGTCGGTACCGGCGTTGCCACCAAGCTTGCGACGAGCGGTACGGTGATCGCCACGCGGAGCGCGACCTCCACGTTCGCAGTCAGGTGCGGCAATGCGGCGGGCGGCACAGCCGAGAAGTCGGTCACCGTCACCGTGCTGAACTAAAGGCTTCGGTCCCGGCATTCGCCCGGGACTCCAAATCGCCGGCGCCAGGGACGGCGCCATAGAGGGGTGATTGCGGCGCCGTCAAAACCTCGCGAAGCGAGGTCTATACATCCGGGCAGTGCGATTCGATCCCATGGCGACGGTCCGTGATCGTCGGCCTTAGGCGGTCGTTCGCTTGGCGTTTCCGCGCTCGGCCTAGCCTTGCCCCTTGTCGGATTTCAGACAACAAAACGGATAACAAGTGCGCCTTACTTCAAAATCGACATATTAAAGAAAATATTGTGAGGTCGGTCACACTTTGCGGAAATTCACCCGAATCCAGTAGTTTGCTTGGTTGAACGGCCACAGCATATGTGATCTTGTTCTCACTCGACAACAAATAGCTCAACCGCGCTTTCAACGGTTGTAGCGAATAGTAAAGGGGGTTCTTATTTAATACAGAGGGTGGTCTTATAGGCCGCCCAGGAGAAGTGCGCGCCCGGCGAAAGGTGTATTGGAAATCGTGCTTCTGCAATCGGTGCGCTCGTCATTCGTCCCAATAAACCTTCGAATCGCAGGAATCATCGTGCACACCCCGTTTCGTATCCCCGCGCGCTCGTATACATTTACCGTCATCGCCCTATTGATCGGCGCTGCGTTCCCGGTGGCGGAGGTGTCGGCCGGGGACGTCAAGGCGCTCGGGTTCGTGAATGTGCTCGACTATGGTGCAGACCCGACCGGCACGAACGATTCGACCCTGCAAATCCGTCGGGCGATCAAGGCCGCTTACGCGGCGAACGAGCCGACCTTCTTCCCCGGCGGCACCTATTTGGTGAGCGATACGCTGGAGATGAGCACGACCGGCGATAGGGGCTACGAGCTCGTCGGCTCCACCCGTGGTCGCACGACGATCCGCCTAAAGAACGGCGCGCCGGGTTTCCGCGGCTGTGCGAACTATCCGTCCTCGCTCTCCAATTGCGTGCTCAAGGCGACCGTGGACCAGACAAAATGCAGGGTCATCGCACGACCGAGCGTGAAGCCGGTCATCGATTTCTGGCGCGCGAGCCGCGACTGCCCCGGCGAGCGCGAATTCGCGGACGGTGCGAATACCTACCGCCACGTCTTGAAGCACATCGACATCGTGCTGGGCAACAACCCGGGCGCGGTGGGCCTGCGTGAGAACGGCGCTGAGATGGTTCTGGTCGAGGACGTAGCCATCAATGCCCGGGACGGCTTCGCCGGAATGTATGAAATGAGTGCGAGCGGCGCGTTGTTGACGGATATTCGCATCACGGGTGGACAGCACGGGATCTATGCCCCGTCGTCGCGGGGCGGGGCGGCATTGATCACCGGGCTCACCCTGCGCGACCAGCTCTCGATACCCATCGTATTCGACACCTTCTATCCCCTGACCCTTGTAGGATTCGATATCGGCGTGTCCGGCACCTCGCCGATAACCTATACGAGCAATCGAACCCGTAGCGGGGAGCACCTTGCACTCGTCGATGGGGTGCTGCGCGCCGGCGCCGACCGGGGTATTCCATTCATCGACAACGGCGATCGGTCGATCTACCTGAAAAACGTTTATGTCACCGGCGCGCGCATGCTGGTGAAAAACGGCGACGGATCGACACTTTCGGTGCCCGATGCCGCGCAGACCTATCGCGTAGACGAATATAGCTACAATGGCGATTTCGCAACGCCATACGGCGACTTCGGCAAGCTCATCGACGGCGTCAAGACCGACGATACCTACTTCAACGGCATTCTGACGACCGATTCGGCCCTGGTGAGCTCCACGGTGGCAGCGGTTCCCGTCGATCTGCAGACGCGACATACCCTTCCGCGCACCTTCTGCGACATTGAAGATCCGCAGATCTTGAACGCTAAAGACTACGGTGTTCCGGGCGATGGCACCGATGTTACGACGGAGCTCCAGGCCCTGATCGATCTGGCGGAAGCACGGGGCACGCATGCGGTTCTGCTGCCTCCCGGTACTTATCGCCTGAGCGATACGCTGGAGCTGCGTTCTCATACTCAGCTCTGCGGTGTATCGCATACTCGGGTAAACATCGTACCGGGCCGGTGGGAGCCGTCCGCTCCCACGCCGATGATTCGGAGTGCGGACGATGCGGCCGGCACCGCTGCGATCAGCGAGCTATCCATCCGGATTACGCATCCAAACCTGTTTGCGCTGCATTGGCGCAGCGGTCGCGGATCGGTGGTGCACCGTGTATTCGCAAACGTGGATGGGAACCTCGAAGCTCCTCCGAATACGCGCAATCGCTTCTTGATCAGCGACAATGGTGGTGGCCGCTGGTACGGTCTAATTCAGGGGACGGGGTGGTGGTATCCCCAGCACCCGGATCTGCGCACCCTGAAAATCGACGGCACCCGCGAGCCGCTCGCGTTCTACGTCTTTCATACCCAATACGTGAAGCCATCGGGCAATCCGATGGTCGAGGTGCGTGACAGCGAGAACGTGAGCTTCTATGGCGGAAAGCATGAGCTCATGCAGAACGCGGTGAATCAGGACCGCTTTCCGCCGGGAACCTTGCCGTTCGTGCTCGGTATCTACAACTCCCGCAATATCGGCGTCTACGGCATGGAGGGCCGTTCCTGGACGGATGTGGACGATGGGGTGGTCGAGGTTGAACTCAGCTCCGACGTGACCATCGCGAACCTGGGTCAACGTCCATTCAGCGAATACTACTATCCCGAATCCCAGTGGTACCACGTAAAGGAGATCACCGCCGACGGAACGAGCGGGATCTTGGCCTCTTCGTTCGTGGCACTGTATAAGTCCGCGCCATCGGCTCCTCTGCCGAATCTTGCGGCGGATGCTGCCGCCATCACCCAGGGCGAAACGGTTCGGCTGACTTGGTCGGCGCCGGGCACGACCATGTGTTGGGGCGCCGGCTTTACCACCGGCGGGAGGACCTTCGGCACGGTTGCGGTCAGCCCGATCACGACCACGACCTTTACCCTCTCCTGCCGCAATGCCGCTGGTGCCACCGCGCAGCAAGCACTCACGGTGAAAGTACTGCTGGCCCCGGTCGTAAGCCTCACCGCGGAGGTCGTCGCCGTCGCTCAAGGCGTGGCGGACGCCCCGGCGGTCACGTTGATCTGGAAGTCCGCGTACGCGGCCAGCTGCGCGGGCGATACCTTCGACACCGCAGGTGCGCGTTCGGGTGCGGTAGTGGTCAGTCCGACCACGACCACGACCTACACGCTCACCTGCGTAAATCCGGTCGGCGGCAGCGCGCGGCGGTCCGTCGATGTGACGGTGCTACCTCCGCCGAGCGTCAACCTCGCTGCGGATGTCGCGGCGGTTGCGCAGGGTCAGCCGGTCACGCTGAGCTGGTCGTCCGAGGGGGCGGCGACTTGCACCGCCGACGGTTTCAATACCGCCGCTGCAACGGCCGGATCGATTGCAGTGACGCCTGCTGCGACCACGACATTCACCCTCGCGTGCATGAACGCCGCCGGCGTCTCCGCGAAGCAGTCGGTCACGGTGACCGTGAATCCCGAGGATTCTACGGCTCCTACGACGCCGTTCGACGTGCGTATCCCGAATTACACACGTCACAGCGTCACACTCGTGTGGTCGCCCTCCTCGGACAACGTCGACGTCGAGGGCTACTGGATACAGCGCTGCTCGGATCTCTATTGCGTCCCGGTCAGCGTGGTGGCCACCGTGACTGGCACCTCCTATACGGACAACGGCCTGACCAGCGGCACGCTCTACCGCTACCGCGTCCAAGCCGTGGACCTCGCGGGTAATCTAAGCGCCTCCAGCGCAACCGTTCGGGTAAGAATCTGGTAGCCGGGACGTTTGCGTGCGCTGCCGCTTGATCGTCATGCGAGGTCGATCCAAATCGTCGGCAATCGCGGGCACTGAGCAGAAGCGGATCAAATGCTTTCCACGCATTCGATCCGCTCGCGGTCCGAGATGCGCAACTCTCGGGCCGCTCCATTCTCAAGCGCTCCAGTGCTCGAAAATGACGTGCCATTCCCGGCTCGGACGGGAAACGCAATAGATCTGCGTTTCCCTGGCATGAGTAAACCGCGTTGGTTCGCCATTACGCGCATTCAATCTCGATTGCGACAATTCTTGACCCCCGAAATATCCATATTCATACGGAGCAGCGCGCGCCACTGCATTGCCAATGGGATGCCTTTGGTCGTTTGTTCCATACGCCAACCTGGAAAGGAGGAGTAGCCGCTGTGTCCAAGCCGCCTCGCAACCCCATTCGATTCTACTTATTCACCCTCATCGCCTTACTTGCGGGCACTTTCCTGGTGACGGCGGCTTCGGCCGCGGACGTCAGAGCGCTCGGTTTCGTGAATGTGCTCGACTATGGAGCCGATCCGACCGGCACGAACGATTCCACCCTGCAGATCCGTCGGGCGATCAAGGCCGCGTTTGCGGCGAACAAGCCGACCTTCTTCCCCGGCGGCACCTATCTGGTGAGCGACACGCTGGAGATGAGCACGACCGGCGATCGGGGCTACGAGCTGGTCGGCTCCGCGCACGGCCGGGTGACGATTCGGCTACAGGACGGCGCGCCGGGCTTCCAGGCCTGCGCGGATTATCCGTCTTCGCTCGCGGACTGTGTGCTCACCGCAACCGTGGACGAGTCCACTTGCTCGGTCGCCGCGCGGCCGAGCGTGAAGCCGGTGATCGATTTCTGGCGCGCGAGCGCGGTCTGTCCCGGCGAGCGCGAATTCGCCGACGGTGCCAATACCTACAGCCACGTCTTGAAGCATATCGACATCGAGCTGGGCAACAATCCGGGCGCGGTGGGTCTGCGCGAGAACGGCGCGGAGATGGTGCTGGTCGAGGACGTGGCC
>JBGSTR010000346.1:0-2842 GCA_041736365.1 Chromatiaceae bacterium
TGCCGAGCGACTCGCCGTCATCGACGCGGCAAGCGCGGAGGGTTGTCTGTGGCTGAAGCTCGGTCGCGCCGTGCCGATTGCCGCGGACGCCGGCATACACTAGTGCGGGACGGCGTGCGGCGCGGTTAACCGGACGGGGAAGTGCCCGGCGCGGACGGCCGGGGGTGCTAGAAGGTGCTTTGGTTCACGACCATGTGCACCACGATGGACGCGGCATAGCCGAGCGCGATCACCGGCGTCCAGCGCAGGTGCCCGAAGAAGGTGTACATTCCCCGCGCCTGTCCCATCAACGCGACGCCCGCCGCCGAGCCGATCGAGAGCAGGCTGCCGCCCACGCCGGCGGTCAGGGTCACCAGCAGCCATTGGCCGGTCGACATCTCCGGGTTCATGGTCAGTACCGCGAACATCACCGGAATGTTGTCGACGATCGCCGACAGGATCCCGACCAGCACATTGGCGGTGGTCGCACCGAGATCGCCATAGGCGAAGTGCGAAAGCAGCTCCAGATAGCCAATGAAGCCCAGGCCGCCGACGCACAACACCACTCCGTAGAAGAACATCAGGGTGTCCCATTCCGAGCGCGCCATCTTGTGAAAGATGTCGAACGGCATGGCATCCTCGATGACGCCGGCGGACCCCTTGAATTTGGTCTTCTCCCCGGTCGTCTTCAGGTAGTAGCCCAGGAACTTGAGGTAGGCGAGGCCCGTCATCATGCCGAGCACGGGCGGCAGATGGAAGAAATTGTGGAAGCACACCGCCGTGGTGATGGTGGCGAGGAACAGCAGCACGATGCGTATGGCTCCTCGCTTCATCGGGATCACCTCGTCGGAAGGCGGCGGCACCACGTCGGGTATGGCGAAGTGCATGAAGGCCGCCGGCACCACGAAATTGACCACGGAAGGAATGAAGAGCAGGAAGAAGGTCTGGAACGGGACGATGCCCTTCTGCCATACCATCAGCGTGGTGATGTCGCCGAACGGACTGAAGGCGCCGCCGGCGTTGGCGGCCACCACGATATTGATGCACGCCAAGGCGACGAACTTGGGGCTGGTGGCGCCCACGGCCATAACCACCGCGCACATCAGCAGCGCTGTGGTCAGATTGTCGGCGATCGGCGAGATGAAGAACGCGAGGATGCCCGTGAGCCAGAACAGCTGGCGATAGCTGAACCCCTTGCGGATCAACCAGGAGCGCAGGGCCTCGAAGACATTGCGCTCCTCCATGGCGTTGATGTATGTCATCGCTGCCAGCAGGAACAGGAACAGCTCCGCGAACTCCAGGATGTTGTGGCGGACGGCATCTCCCGCCTCGTGGTTTAGGTCGTTGGCCGCGTAGACAACCGCGATGACCAGCCAGATCAGTCCCGCCGCCAGCATTACCGGCTTGGACTTTCGCAGGTGGGTGAACTCTTCCGCCATCACGAAGACGTAGGAAAAGACAAACAACGCGATCGCGGTGTAACCGGCCCAGTGCGCAGTGAGGTCTAGTCGGGAGGCTTCGGGATCGACCGCCAACGCGAGCGCCGGCAAACAGGTCAAGAACAGTATGGCGAGTGCTCGCGGTGCGACGATGTGCATCCGGTCTCCTCGGTCGGTTGAGTAGCGCGGGCGTCGGCCGGACCGACTTCAATTGGCCCGTTCGATACGAACGCGCTGCCGCGGGAAATGCGCGCGCACGGCGGCGTTATTCTACACAGGGGGGAGGGTCGGCGTAGGAGAGAAGAGCGGACGGCGCGGATTGACGCGCCGGCCGGGGTCGCGTCAGGTGTGCTGACGCTGAGGGTGGTCGACACTGACGCCGTTGACCAGCACCTCCAGCGCGTTCATGTCCAGGATCTTGATGTGCTTGCGGTCGACCTGCATCAGCCCGTCGTCCTGAAAGCGGGTGAACAGTCTGCTCACCGTCTCGACGGCAAGGCCGAGATAGTTGCCGATTTCGTGCCGAGACATGCTCAGGTAGAAGTCGCTCGCCGACAGCCCTCGATTTTGCAGGCGGTGAGACATGCTGAGCAGGAAGGCGGCGAGACGCTCGTCGGCGCTTTTCTTGCCGAGCAACAGCAGCATCTCGGTATCCTGCGCGATTTCCTTGCTGAGCAGGCGGTACATCTGACGTTGGAGGCTGGGAATAGAGGCGGTCAGCTCTTCGAGTCGATCGAAGGGAATCTCGCAGATGGCGGAGGTCTCAAGCACCTTGGCGGAGCAGGCGTGGATGTCGCGCTCGATGGCGTCCAAGCCGATCAGCTCGCCGGGCAGATGAAAGCCGAGCACCTGCTCGCCGCCGTCTGCGCTGGGTGCGAAGGTCTTGACCGAGCCGGTCTTGACCACGTAGAGAGAACGGAAACGGTCGGCGTTGCGAAACAGAAAGTCGCCGCGATGCAAAGGTCGCGTGCGCTTAACAATGCCGTCCAGCCGCTCGACGTCTTCGGGGCACAGGCCCAGGGGTAAACAAAGGGTGGTCAGAGCGCAGTTCTTACAGGCGACCCGAATCGTTTCGAAAGAGATCACCGTACGCTGGCTCAAAATGCATTGACCTGGAAGGATTACGATATCGTCATTTTGGTCTGAAAGATGACCTGGATCAAGCGAGCATCGGTTTTTTTGTCCCTGTTTCGAGCGAAGCCGCGACTTGTCCGCTACGTGCGGAGGATTCGGCGGCAAAAAAAACCGCGCCCGAAGGCGCGGCCTGGATTCGCTTCGGAAAGCGGATCCGCTACTTGGTTTCGCCAGCAGGCGGCGCAGCAGGCGCTGCCGGGGCTGGGTAAGGGGCGGCCCCATAACCACCACCCGGATAGCCGCCGAAGCCACCGCCCGGGTATCCGCCGAAGCCGCCGCCCGGATAACCG
>JBGSTR010000409.1:0-1888 GCA_041736365.1 Chromatiaceae bacterium
GCCGCCAGGGACGATGCCGGCGCGAGCAGGGTTCCGATCCCGAGCAGCGCGACACCCGGCGGGTGATCGAAATAACCCCAGGCGAGTGAGTGTGCCCAGTCGAAGTAGTAGGCCTCGTCGCGGGTCACGGGCAGCAGCCACGCGACTGCGAGCCGCCACGCGGTCATCGCGGCGATCAGTAGAGCGAGCGTGCGCCACCCGGTCCGGCCTTCGTTGCTCGCCGCCATAATCTGGTTCATCCGCTGCCGCCCGGAATCGTGGTGGGTACCGGTCCTCGCACGTTCCTTGTGGTGCCGGCGTAGCTTTCGGTGTTCGTTCCCGACGCACGCGGCACCGGTATTCCCTAGAATAGGCGCCCCGGGGTCGCGATCCGGCGCGGAGCGAGTCGTTCCGCCCGCCGAGGCGCCCGGATTCTAACCGATCTTTTCCCGCCGGGGCGGCAGTACCGACAGGTCCATACAGCATGCAGAACCAGAGTCCGAGGCCCGCGAGCTGCCGGCCACCGGAGGTCGCCGTCGTGGTGCCAACCTACAAGGAGGCGGAAAACGTCGACGAGATCGTGCGCCGTGTCGGCTCCGTGCTCGAAGGTATCGACTGGGAGCTGATCTTCGTCGACGATGATTCGCCCGACGGCACCGCCGAGCGGGCGCGCGCGGCATCGCGACGCGATCCGCGGGTACGGCTTTTGCAGCGCGTCGGTCGTCGCGGCCTGTCCTCGGCCTGTATCGAGGGCATGCTCGCAACCTCGGCGCCGTTTCTCGCCGTGATGGACGGGGATCTCCAGCACGACGAGTCGCTGCTGCCGCGGATGCTCGCGGCGCTGCACGCCGAGGAGCTGGATATCGTCGTCGGCAGCCGTTACGTGGAGGGCGGCGGTGTCGGCGAGTGGAATGCCCGGCGTCAGGCAATGAGCCGCTTGGCAACACGTATCGGCCAGCGCTTGATTCGCGCGGACCTCAAGGATCCCATGAGCGGCTTTTTCATGGTTCGCGCCGATGTGCTCCAGGACTGCGTGCGCCAGCTCTCCGGCGTCGGGTTCAAGATCCTGCTCGACATCTTCGCCTCGGCCGACCGCCCGCTGCGTTTTCGCGAGCTGCCGTTCACCTTCCGCGAGCGACAGGCGGGCGCCAGCAAGCTGGACAACGCCGTGCTCTGGGAGTACGTGCTGATGCTGGCGCAGAAGCTCATCGGGCCGCTGGTGCCGGTGCGATTCATCGCCTTTTCGTTGATCGGCGGCCTGGGAATTTTCGTGCACATGGCCGTGCTCTGGCTCGTCCTGTCGGTTGCCGGTAGCGGCTCGTTCCTGGTCGGGCAGACGGCGGCGGCGTTGGTGGCGATGACCAGCAACTTCTTCCTCAACAACCTGCTTACCTATCGCGACATGCGTCTGCGGGGCGGTCAGCTATTGGCGGGGTGGCTATCGTTCGTGCTGGCATGCAGCGTCGGCGCGCTGGCGAATGTCGGCATCGCCAACTATTTGTTCCAGTCCGGGCGCTCCGGCTGGTTCCTGTCCGCCCTGGCCGGAATATTGGTCGGGGCGGTTTGGAACTATGCGGTTACCGCCGTCTACACTTGGAAGCGGCCGGCGGCGGCATGAGTGCTGGAATCGGTTTAGCCGCGCGGTCGACGAGCGCCGTTCCCGCGCGCTAGACCGGCGTAGAGTCTACGCGGCAGTAGGGCCGGCAGTAGGTCCCGAAGATCGCCGGCCAAGATGCGATGGGTGAGGGCGGTGCGATAGAGGCGATGCGCGGCGGCTACGTCATCGGCCTCCAAAGCGCGATCGGCCTGGCGCAGCAGATAGGCGTCGGAGAGCTCCCGCAGCGCCCGCCGCGAAGACGGATGTGCCGGCGCAGGGCATGAGTCGGCAAGCAGGCGGCGCGCGCGCCAG
>JBGSTR010000451.1:0-2052 GCA_041736365.1 Chromatiaceae bacterium
TCCGGCGCGGCTAGGAAGCCGGGTCGCGCGGAGCCCAGGTCGACCAGACGCGCATAGCGCTCGCTGTCGTCGTCCAACGCATCGGTCGTGAACGGGAGGACCGCGGGTGTCGGAGTGCGGTGCGCCAACCGCAGGATCTCGTCGAACAGACGCCGCGCGTCTTCGATTTCTCCCGCGCCCAAGGCAAGAACCAGATCGAAGTAACGGCCGAACACGCCGGGCAGCACCCGGTGCGCCCGTATCTCTTCGAGGGCACGGCCAACCACCACGGCGTCGGGTCGGCAGAGCCGGCGATCCGCGGCATGGAGGTGGGCAAGGCTGTCGGCCAAGTCCGCCCGCATGTCCGAATCGAGCTGCGCCGCGGGCCGGACGGCGTCGGGGAACATCATCGGCGGCTCGTCGAGAACCGGCCGGCATGAGCGCCGCACGCCCCAGAGAGGTGTTGGCGCGGCGTTTTTGGCGGGCGGTGCTGCACGATCGCGTCGAGGATCAAAGGAGCCTAGCGCTCGCCGTCGGGATCGAGACCCATACCTTGCTCAGCGCATATATTTAACGCACGGTCGAGCGACACGGCAGCTGTGCTCAATCTGCGCGCCGCGGAAGCAACCGGCGGTGGCTCGCCGATCTTGTTGAACGCGCGATCGAGCGCGACGGCGTCCGAAATCGACGGGCTCCCAGCGGAATTGCCCGGCGGGGGCTCGCCGATCTTGTTGAACGCGCGATCGACGTGAAGCGGGGCCGTGTCGCCGACGATGGTCTTTAGCTGCCGGAATCCAAGCAGCTTGGTCGGGTCCACCCCGGATTCGGGGTTCGTTTGGTCGGTCATGATGTCCTCCTCGTCGTTGTCGTTGGTGGCGATGTCGTTATCCGTTCGCGAGACCGGCGTTTGTTCCGCGACGTCTGCGCACGGCAGGCAAACCCCGGCGAGACGAGATCGCGCCTACGGAGCGACCCGACTTGCGGCCGGACAATGTGATGCCGTGCCACTTTATTCGTGCTCCCGAGCATTTTGTTGATGTGCGTCACAAAAACCGGGGGCGGATCCTCCGGGCCCGCCTCGATGGATTGCCCGGGCCAATAAGGCCTCGGCATATTTTCAGCGCCCCGGGGTCCGCCCCACGGCAAACGGGAATCGGTTATTCTGGCGCCTTTCATGAGCAGCTATCGTCCTCATCGCCATGCCCATCGACATTCGTGAATCCGATCGACTCACCGTCGCCGGCCGGCAATACGGCTCGCGCCTGCTGGTCGGAACCGGCAAGTACAAAGACATGGACGAGACCGCCCGCGCCATCGAGGCCAGCGGCGCGGAAATCGTCACTATCGCCGTGCGTCGCACCAACATGGGACAGACACCCGGGGAGCCGAACATCCTTGAGGTTCTGCCGCCGGACCGCTACACCATCCTGCCCAACACCGCGGGCTGTTTCGACGCCGACACCGCGGTGCGCACCTGCCGGCTGGCCCGGGAGCTGCTCGACGGACACTCCCTGGTCAAGCTGGAAGTCCTGGGCGACGAGCGCACCCTATTCCCGGACGTGATCGCCACGCTCAAGGCCGCCGAGGAGCTGGTGAAGGACGGCTTCGACGTGATGGTCTACACCAACGACGACCCCATCATCGCCAAGCGCCTGGAAGAGATCGGGTGTGTCGCGGTGATGCCGCTGGCCGCGCCCATCGGATCGGGGCTGGGGATTCGCAACCCGCTCAACATCCGCACTATCGTCGAGAACGCGAAGGTGCCGGTGCTGGTGGACGCGGGTGTCGGTACCGCCTCCGACGCAGCGGTGGCCATGGAGCTGGGCTGCGATGGGGTGCTGATGAATACCGCCATCGCCGCGGCCAAGGATCCGGTGCTGATGGCGAGCGCGATGCGCAAGGCGATCGAGGCGGGCCGCGAGGCGTTCCTCGCCGGTCGCATGCCGGCGAAGCGTTTCGCCTCGGCCTCCTCGCCGATCGAGGGCCTGTTCTTCTGAGTCATGGCCCCGCTGGGGGGCCGGATTTGAGTGGTAGACCGAGCTGATCGAGGGGCAAGGGCCGAAGCTCCGGGTC
>JBGSTR010000718.1:0-5523 GCA_041736365.1 Chromatiaceae bacterium
CGGTGGCGGCACGAACAGGCCATCGCCGCGAGCTGTGCGCTGAATGGACTCGCGCACCGCCACCGCCGGACGCCCGCTACGCACCCGCACGCCGAACTCGCGCTCCATGCGCTCCAGCACGATCTGCAAATGCAGCTCGCCCATGCCGCGCAGCAGGCGTTGACCGGTCTCGGGGTCCTCCTCGACGCGCAACGTTGGATCCTCCCATTGGACCTTTTCAAGCACCTCCAGCAGCTTTGACTCGTCGGTACCGGCGGTCGGCTCGATGGCGAGCCCCAGCACCGGGGCGCGGGCGTCGATGCGCTCCAGACCGAGCAGGTGACCGGGGGCGCAAAGGGTGTCGCCGGTGGAGGCGAGCCTCAGACCGGCGAGCAGCACGATCGCACCCGCATCCGCCTGCTCCAGCTTGGTCTTTTTTCCCGCGTCGACGTCGAAGATCCGGGCTACGTGCTCGCGCCGCGGGGTGCCGGTCGCATCGATAAACTCCACCGTATCGCCGGGGCGCAGGGTGTTGCGATAGACCCGGGCAAAGACATGGCGTCGGCCATCCCAGAGCTGGACCTTGAACGCCAGCGCGACCAGCGGTCCGTCGTCGCTCATGCCGATCTCCTCGGCGCTGCCGTCGGGCCGCAGGGCCACGGCCGAGGGCCGATCCATCGGCGCCGGGAGGAAGTCGATGATGCCGTCGAGCAGCGGCTGCACCCCGAGATTGCGCAGCGCGCTGCCGCCGTAGCAGGGGAAAAGGGCACCGCTCAACGTGCCCCGTCGAACCGCCGCGCGCAGCGCTTCGGGCTGCGGCTCAATCCCGGACAGGAACGCGTCGGCCAGCTCGTCGTCAATCTCCGCCGCCGCGAGGCACAAGGCCTCCCAATGACCGGCCACGCTTGCCCACACGGATTCGGGACAGGGCTCCACCTCGACCTGCTCCCCTTGATCGCCGATGAAACGAATCAGCGTTCGGTCGATCAAATGCACGACGGCGCGCTCGTCGAGCAGCGGGACCGTAATCGGCGCCGGCTGCGCCTCGAGTTTGTTCTTGACAGCCTCCAGCGAGCGTAGAAAATCCGCGCCCGGGCGGTCCATCTTGTTGACGAAGAACAGCGCCGGCACCATGAAGTGGGAACGCTGACGCCAAACCGTCTCGGTCTGTGGCTCTACGCCGCGGACCCCGTCGAGGACCAGGATGCAGCCGTCGAGCACGCGCATGGCACGCTCGACCTCGATGGTGAAATCCACGTGGCCGGGAGTGTCGACAACCTGGATCACATGCTCGCGCCAGGGGGCCTTGGTCACGGCGGAGGTGATGGTGATGCCGTGCTGCTGCTCCTCTTCCTGGTAGTCCATGTGGGCGGCGCCGTCGTGGACCTCGCCGATTTTGTAGGAGGCCCCGGTGTAGAACAGGATGCGCTCCGTGAGCGTGGTCTTGCCGGCATCCACATGGGCCGCGACCCCGATATTGCGTACATGCGACAATCGGGACAGTTTCTTCATATTACCGACGAAAGAAAGGGTGAATTCAATGAGATGTAGTGGAACCACCGAACGCGACCGGTCGCGGAAGGCCTTGATGGCGGCGGCAACGCTGCTGGGGCTCGGTTTGGCGCTGAACGCCCAGGCGGAGACCTACCGGCTTACGCAACCGGGCGACAGTGTGATCGGGGCACCATTCTATTTGAAGACGCGGGCCAACGACACGCTGCTCGACGTGGCGCGTCAGAACGGTCAGGGATACGACGACATGAACCACGCCAACCGGCGCGTGGATATGTGGGTGCCCGGGAACGGCACGGAGGTGCTGGTCCCGACCTTCTACGTTCTGCCAAACACGCCGCGCAACGGAATCGTGCTGAATCGGGCCGAGAAACGGCTCTATTTTTATCCGCCGAACGACCCGAATCAGGTCCAGACATTCGCCATCAGCATCGGGCGCGAGGGCTGGAACACCCCGCTCGGCACCTTCTCGATCGTCGAGAAGATCAAGGATCCCACTTGGACGCCACCGGCGTCGGTTAAGGCCGAGCACGCCGCAAACGGCGACGTTCTACCGGACGTGGTCCCGGCGGGACCGGACAATCCCCTGGGTATGTACGCCATGCGTCTGAGCGAGCGCAGCTACTTGATTCACGGCACCAACAAGCCATGGGGCCTGGGCATGCAGGTGAGTCACGGCTGCATTCGCATGTACCCGGAAGGCGTCGAGCAGTTGTTCGGCGAGGTCGATGTAAGCACGCAGGTGACCATCGTGGAACAGCCCTACAAGCTCGGCTGGCTCGGCGACGATCTCTATCTTGAGGTCCACGCGGACTCGGACGGGAAACGCGAGGGTGCGAGATCGGTGATTCCCGACTCGGTCGCGAATGCGGAAGGGCTGGTGATCGACTGGAAGGCGGTTGAGCAGGCGGTGGCGGAAAACACCGGCCTCCCACAATTAGTGGGAAGCCGGCGAAGCTCAGTGAACGGTCTTCACTTGGACATGATCTTCTGATACATGCGGTCAAGACGCTCGGTGTTGGCGTCGCAGCAAGCCTGGGCGCTGTTGGCAGCGTCCAGAGCCTGCTGAGCCATATCGCGAGCGGTCTGGTCGGTGGTGCAACCACCAACCAGGGAGGCGCTCAACAGAGCAGCAGCGGACAGGGAAGCGAGTTTGACGATCTTAGTCATCGTTTAGATCTCCATTGTTTGGCCGTTAGGCCCTTTTTTTATAACACATCATTCGGGTTTTTCCGAATCCGCTCACGGCCTCCGCGCGGCCTGAAACCCAGGCAGCGCAAGGCGCGAGAGAGGATTGACGTACGCGGTCCCGGTTTCCCGCGAGCGGGCTAACCGATCGAGTCGGACCCGGCGCAAGAGATTGAAGCAAAGCGGGCCGTACATCAAGCCCATCGGGAGGCTTATCGTCCATTATCGCGCATTTTTCGCGCAAGGGAGACTCAACGTAAGGCCCTGTGCGGCGAAAACGTACACGAAAATCGCGCCCTCCGGCTGTTCGCTCACCGCCCACTCCGCCGCGACCCGTTATTCCCGTACCGACCTTGGCCCTTTCGGTCGGCTCCGGGGCGCCGGTGCTGGAGCTCACTTGCCGACAAGCGGGTGCGGCAGGCGGCGAGCAAATGCCCGATCGCCAACGACCGGCGGCTGGAGCCGCCTCGCCGCATGGCGCACAATCGTCGTTCAACCGCCATTTCCACCGAGAAGCCAGCATGCGTCGCTACTATGGCCATACATCCGATCCGCCGCCCGCAGCGCCCTTCCGCCGCGACGGCTATGTTCGCGACGGCACGATCGCGGATGAAACCGGGCACCTGCTGCCGCTCGCGGACCTTCCGGCGTTCTTGCGCGCCCTGTTGGCGACCGACGGGACCGTAACCAAGATTCTCGAGGCCTTCTTCTGGGAGCCGATCGCCGTGGATACGGTGGAGCAACGGTTCGAGATCGCGGAAGCGCCGGTGCCCTGGATCGAGCTCGGCCATGGCGACGAATGTCTCCAGCGAACCGCCCGCCTGCGGGGCGTGGATACTGACCGCATCTATGCCGAGGCCTTCTCCCTGATCCGTACCGAGTTGATCCCCGAGGGTTTTCGCCGGCGCCTGATCGACCGCGAGATCGGCATCGGCGTGCTGATTCGCGACAGCGGTCTGGAAAGCTATCGCGAGGTCATGGATGTGGCGCTAGGACGGACCCGCAACGGCGACGAGGCGGTTTATCGTACCTACCGGATCATCATCGACGGCCACCCGGTGATCCTGATCACGGAGTATTTTCCGCTCGCCCTCTACCGTTGAGCCGGCCCGCAGCTGCGAGGGCTGCGCCCTTGTGCCGGTAGCGGCAGCGGACGGCCTGGAGTGCTGCGGGGGCCTATCCGGGGCGCACAGAATACCGTAGTCTGTTTCGCCCGGGAGCGGCTGCAAGGCGATGCGCGGAGCCACGATTCGCCCATCCCGAGATACTGCGTCGCCGACTCCCGGACGCGCGACAGATTTCCCGCAGGACTCGGGCGCAACACCGCCAGTGCGCCGATTCGGATCGCGTCGGACGATTGGCCACGAGTCGACGCACCTTTGCGCATCGAGTGCACATCCGGCCAAGATGGTCGGTTCCATCGAACACGAAGCGCCGCATTACAGGAGCCGAACACATGCGCAGATTACTGGGCGCCATCGCCTTGCTCGCCGCCACGCAGAGCTACGCCGCGATTCCCGCCACACCGGTGATGACCATCTATAAGTTCAACGGCAGCGATGTCCCCTACTATCGCCCGGAATCCGTAACCGGCTCAGGCGGCCGCTCGCCCGCCGGGACCCTGACCCAGGGAACCTCGGTCATTCCATGCCTGATGATGCGTGGAGGAACCCCGCTCACCGACGCCAAGGGCACGCCCTACGTCGGATTCGAGGTGGTGGTAGACCCCCGCAAGGCAACTCCGGCGGCGACCGATACGGTCAAGCGCGAGATCAAACGCCGCGCTTCGATGACTGCGCAGAACCATCACTGCGACAGCGGCGTGAAGTACGTGGTGGACGTGCGCAACCTCTATGCGCTGGAGAAAGTACCCTTCTTCGACCCGCCTCGATCGGGCCGCGGCAGCCCGGCCAGCGGGGAATCCGAGCTCGACGGCATCGTGCGCGCCTTCCACGCATCCCCCCAGTGCGAAGACGTCGGCCGCAAGCTTCTTGGGCGTCGCGCCGCTTTGGAGCGCGCCTGGGAGCGGTTCAGCAGCGGAAGCGGCGGGAAATGGTCGGAACGCGACTTGGCCCGCGCCAAGCACCTGGATTACACCATGCGCACCGCGCTCTATGAGGGCCACATCGGACGCGGCTGCAGCGCCTATGGCGGCTGCGAGCGCAACATCATCGCCCTGTCCATCCGCAACCGCGCCGTCGGCCAATGTCTCAGCCGCCAAGGCTGCCGCTTCCCCGGCGATTTCCAGGGCGTCTCCTCGTCGGTCTCCCAGTACAACATCTGGGACGAGTATCTGACCCAGATCTCCGGACTCACCTCCTGCTTCCTGCGACCGGATCTCGCGAGCAATGACTACTACGCCAAGATCCAGGCCATGTACGAGCAGAACGTCGGCGACGTGGAGCGGATTCTCTACGGAACCGAGCGCGATCTCACGGACATCTTCCCGGGCACACCGCTGTCGGAGCTGACGTCGATGCGCCACTACTACCATGCCCCGGCGATGGGTAAATGCTTTCCGAATCACAGCCGGGTCGAGTACATGACCGGCGCGGTGGCCGGACGCGGCGGCGATTACGCCTTGATCGCCAACACCCGAATCCAGGTCGGAGACAAGGACGGGAACGGTTATCGCTTTCGCGAATTTCTATTCGACGAAGAAGACAGCGGCGACAAGATCCACATCGAAGACAACTACCCCGGCTTCATCGTCGACGGGCGCAAGGTGTCGCTGCGCGCGGCGGCGTCGTGCCCGGCCTACGGGATACCGGCGGGCTGCCGACTCAGGAACGTGGGCAGGTACCGCACCACGCCGAGCTGGCTGTCCTCCGGCAGGCCGGTCGA
>JBGSTR010000491.1:0-3224 GCA_041736365.1 Chromatiaceae bacterium
GACCCGGGTATGCGGCGATCTGGCGCTCGTACACCTCGGAGATCCGGCCGATGAAGGCGTCCAGCGGCTCGGCGCCCGGCGGGCGGGCGCCGACCGGGTCGAGGTGGAAGGCCCGATATTGCTCGGGATCGCTGGCCTCGACCTCTTCCGGCGTGCGGCCCTCCCAGGCTCCCATCCCGATCTCTCGAAGCTCAGGCTCCACGGTTAGCGGCAGCACGAGCCGGCTCGCCAACTCTTCGGCAAACTCCCGGCTACGGGCCATCGGCGAGCTGATGACGCGGGACCAGGGCGCGGCGTCGCCGAGTGCTCGGCGCATCTGCTCCCAACCCGGTGGCGAAAGCGGGTCGTCCACGCCGCAGCCGCGGTAACGGCGCCCGCCCACGGGCTCGCCGTGCCGAATCAGGTCGACTAGGGTATCTTGCATCTTGTTCGTCATCGCTTTCCTAATGGACTAAGGTCGAACCGCCAAGTCCTCCCGCAAGGCCTTCGCGACCTCTTTCGCGCTCCCCCGCGACCGGGCCAACAGATTCCCCGCTCGCACGTGGCGGGCGTTGGGCCAAAGCGTTACATTCTAGCCCTGCAACCGAGCTTTCCGTCGTCCCCATGAAGATCAGAACTTACCCCGGTATCCACAACGAGCCGCGCGGCGGCATGACGTCCACGGCAAACATCATCCGCGACGCGTGGGTGTTTGGAATTCTGTCCGAGGAGCAGACCTGCGAGGGCTGGACCGTGCAAGGGATCGAGAGCCTGTACGACAAGGTCACCGCCGCCTGGGAGCCCTACGGACATATGCCGTCGCGGCTGCCGCCGGAGCTCGCCGAGCGCCACACGCGCATCTACGACGAGGCGGTCCGGCATGCGCGCGACGCGGGCTGGGACCCCGAGCTGGGCGACAACGACTGAATCCCGAGCCACAGCGCGCGAACACCCTTATGCCGCACGATGTAACTCGCGAAACCTTTTTTCGGCCCGAGGCCGAGATCGAGCGCGAGCACAGCGCGCTCCCGGCGGACCTCATCAACGGACTCCAACTGCTGTTGAGCCGAAGCGGCGGCGAGAATTTTTTCCTGCCGATCCGGTCCATGCAGTACCAGGCCGTAATCACTCGCGACGAGATCGTCTTCGTCGACGCCAACGGCGGCTATGCCCATCAGGACGGTGTGGGGGGGCGCCTGATCCGCATCGCGTGGCAGCCGGCGACCCGTCGCGAGTCGCTATCGGCGCCCGTGCCCTGCGACATTGTTTACTATTTTTTGGATTCAAAGGATCTGCAGCGGCGGCTGATCTCGGAGATCCGTCCGACGCTGAAACGCGTTCTGGAACGACAACGAGACCGAGCGCCGCCCGCGGTCGCTGGCCAAATCGTGCCGTTCCGGCGCCCCTGAAACACTGCGAGCCGTTGTTCCGGAATCGGTTTCCGGGGCCCGGAGCGCTCGACTGGCCCCCAGGCCATGAGGAGCCCATGCCGAAACCCATCGTCTGGCGGGATGAGTGGTCGCTGAATATCGATGCGCTGGACAGCGATCACCGGGCGCTGGTCGAGGGGCTTGGCGAGATCTGCCTACGCTTCTGCCCCCAGGCGTCCCACGCGGCCGGGGCCGGGGCCAACGATTTGCTGGATGCACTCGGCGTTCTCGGCGAGCAGATGCGCGAGCACTTTCGCCGCGAGGAGGCATTCATGCGCGAGATCGGCTACGAGGGGCTCGGCGAGCAGAAGAACGAGCACGCGATGCTCATGGCCGAGTACGCCGCGATGCTTCGCGAATGGAAAAAGACCGGCGTCTCGGTCCTTGACGACTCCATTCAGGAGAGCGTTCGCCATTGGCTGCTGAGCCACATACTCGGCGGCGACACCCGGTTCGCCACCAGCTACTTCCAATTGCTCGGGCTGGACACCGCGCGCCCGCGTTAGACCTTAAAGAACGGCCGCCGCGGTCAGAGTCCCCCGAGCAGGTCGCGCAGTATCTGGACGGTGGTCTGCCTTCCCAACTCGCCGATTGCGGTGGTCAAGGGGATCTCCTTGGGGCACACGCGGACGCAGTTCTGAGCATTGCCGCAGTCGCTCAGGCCGCCCTCGCCCATGATCGCGTGCAGGCGCTCGGCGCGCTGATAGGCCCCGGTCGGATGGGCGTTCATCAAGCGCACCTGCGCCAGTGCCGCGGGGCCGACGAAGGCCGACGCGAGGCTGATCTCGGGGCAGGCGGCCAGGCAGCAGCCGCAGCTCATGCAGCGGCTGTAAAGATAGTCCCTCGACCATTGGGCGGGCGAGATCCGGGGCGCATCGCGATGAATGTCCCAGCCGCCGTCGATCTCGACCCAGGCGTGGACCTGCTGTAGCGACCGCTGGATTCTCGAACGATCCACCAGCAGGTCGCGCACCACCGGAAACTTGGCCAGCGGCTCCAATACCACCGGCCGTCCCAAGCTCTTCAGCAGGGTCGAGCAGGCCATGCGCGGCTGCCCGTTGATCATCATGGCGCAGGCCCCGCAAACCTCCTCCATGCAGTTGTGCTCCCAGGTGACCGGCTCGACCCGCGCGCCGTCGCTGGTCACCGGGTGCTCGCGCAGGTCGAGCAGCACCGAGAGCACGTTTTCCGTGGGCTCGCAGGCCACCTCGAAGTCCTGCCAATAGGGGGTGCTGTCGGGACGATCCCGGCGGCGGATGCGAAAGGTGACGGTCTCGGCCATGGCGGTCAGCGGTAATCTCTCGGTTGTTCGGGCGCCAGGTAGCTCAGGTCCACGTCTTGGTAGGAGATCCGCGGTCCGTCGCTGGAATGCTCGGCGATGGTCGTCTTCAGCCAACGGTCGTTGTTCGCCTTCCAACGCTCGCGGTAGGCCTCGAACGCCGGGTCGCCCGGAAACGCGCCCGCCGGCAGCGGTTGTTTGAATTCCGGTTTGTGGTGCGCTCCGCGACATTCGTCGCGCAGCCGCGCGCTCTTGGCGACCACCTCCGCCAGTCGAATCATGTCCACCACCTGGCGCGCGTGGACCAGCGTCTGGTTGGCCCAGGTGCTGGACTCGCCCAGATCCACGCGCGAGCAGCGCTCCTCCATCTCGGCCAGATCCTCCAGGGCCACGTCGAGCTCGGGGTTGGCGCGCACCACGCCGACCTTCGCGGTCATCATCGCACCCAGCTCCGCGTGTAGCCGGTAGGCGTTCTCCTCGCCGGTGCCCGCCAGCAGCCGTCGATTGATCGCCTCCTGGCAAGCGACCTCGGCCGC
>JBGSTR010000563.1:0-3044 GCA_041736365.1 Chromatiaceae bacterium
CGAGCAGATCGTCAAGGCGCAAACACTGGCGGCGAGCACCTGGCAGATCGTGCTGCGGGTGATCCTGCCCCAGGTGTTGCCGCGGCTGATCGGCGCGGTGCGGCTCTCGCTCGGGGCCGCCTGGCTGTTTCTGATCGCGGCCGAGGCCATCGCCGCCACCGAGGGCCTGGGCTACCGGATCTTCCTGGTTCGCCGCTATCTGGCCATGGACGTGATCCTGCCCTACGTGCTGTGGATCACCCTGCTCGCCTATCTCACCGATCTCGGGCTGCGGCAGACCTCCCGCCTGCTGTTCCCCTGGTATCACGGCGGCGAGGAGCGGACATGACCACGCGCCTGGCGATCAAGAATCTGTGGAAG
Organism: Chromatiaceae bacterium; assembly: GCA_041736365.1. Classification (GTDB taxonomy): domain Bacteria; phylum Pseudomonadota; class Gammaproteobacteria; order Chromatiales; family Chromatiaceae; genus JBGSTR01. The sequence continues at coordinate 361 of JBGSTR010000563.1, forward strand.
GAGTACGGCGACCAGGTGGTGCTGGAGCGCATCAACCTGGAGGTCGCGGCCGGCGAGTTCTGCACCATCGTCGGGGCCTCGGGTTGCGGCAAGACCACCTTCCTGCGTCTGCTGCTGGGCGAGGAGTCGCCGACCCGGGGCGGGATTCTGCTCGACGGCGCGCCCTTGCCGGCGGAGCCAGGCCCGGACCGGGGCATCGTCTTCCAGCGCTACTCGGTCTTTCCCCATCTCACGGTGCTGCGCAACGTCATGCTCGGCCTGGAGCTGCGCGGCGCGCCGGTCACCGGTCACCTGTTCGGCGCGGCCCGGCGCGAGGCCCGGGACCGAGCCCGGCAGATGCTCGACGCGGTCGGACTGAGCCACGCGCTCGACAAGTATCCGGATGCACTCTCGGGGGGCATGCAGCAGCGTCTGGCGCTGGCTCAATCGCTGGTGATGCACCCGGAGATCCTGCTCCTGGACGAGCCCTTCGGCGCACTCGACCCGGGCATCCGGGCGGATATGCACCAACTGGTGCGCAAGCTCTGGCAACAGAACGACCTCACCGTATTCATGATCACGCACGACTTGAAGGAAGGCTTCTATCTGGGAACTCGCTTGCTTGTCTTCGACAAGCTCAGACACGACCCGGATGCACCTCACGCCTATGGCGCCGGCATCACCTTCGATCTGCCCGTATCGCGGGCGGATCAGCGTGTGCTCGCCGAGATCGAGGCCGAGGTATCGCACACCGAGGAGCTGAGCTCCGCCGCGGACGTGGCTCACAGCGCGCTTGGCCACGAATGAGCGCGAGCGCCCCCCTTCCAGTGCATGCCTTAAACAACATGTCCCCCGACTTTGCGAGGTTGATTCCATGATCGACTACGACGCCGTCGACTCCGGCCGGATCGTCCACCGGGAGCTGCTGCCCGGGGCGCGCAACTGGTCCTTCATCGTGCGCCGGGGCTTTGCCCTGCGGCTCACCGACGGGCGCGGCGGCGGCAATTGCTCGGCGCTGTTCTACAACGCCAACGACAAGCTCGAACGCTACAACATGGCGGACACGCTCAAGGCCCAGCACACCGCCTACCTGACCCGGGGGCATGTGATCTACTCGGACATGGGGCGCATCCTGATGTCGATCACCCGCGACACCTGCGGCTGGCACGACACCATCAGCGGGGTCGGCAATGCCGCACTGGTGCGCGAGCGTTACGGCGAGGCGCGTTACCAGGAGCACCGCAACGCATTCCATCGCGACGGGCGCGGGCTGTTCCTGATCGAGCTGGGCAAGTGGGGCCTGGGCCGCAAAGACCTGGTCGCCAACCTGAACCTGTTCAGTAAGGTGGTGGTCGATCCCGAAGGCGATATGCGCTTCGTCGCCGGGCACTCGCGCCCCGGCGCCGCGGTGGACCTGCGCGCGGAGATGGACACCCTGGTGGTGCTCAACACCGCTCCGCACCCGCTCGATCCGGGCCCCGAGTGGTCACCCCGCCCCATCGAGCTGACCATCTATCGGGCGGAACCCGCGGGGCCGGACGATCCCTGCCGCGTGAGCTGTCCGGAAAACGGCCGCGGCTTCGCCAACACCGCCATCTATCACTGCCAGTACTGAGGCAACCGTCATGAGCGGACTGACCAACAGCAACCTCGATCCGGCGCATGCCGTCTACGACTACACCATCCCGGCCGGCGAGCCCTGGCTCCACGAGCTGCGCCGGGGCCAGACCCTGCGCATCCTCGATCTGGAGGGCAATCAGGCCGTCGACACCCTGTTCTACAACGCCCACGACCCGGCGGAGCGCTACAGCGCGGTGGACACCATCCGCGCCCAAGGCAGCATCTATCTCACCACCGGCACACGGCTGCTCTCCAGCGACGGCAATCCCATGCTCACCATCGTCGCCGATACCTGCGGGCGCCACGACACCCTGGGCGGGGCCTGCGCTGCGGAGTCCAATCAGGTGCGCTACGCCCTGGAGAAGCGGCCCATGCACAACTGCCGGGACAATTACCTGCTTGCCCTGGCCGAATCCGACTACGCCATGGGTAAGCGCGACCTCACCAGCAACATCAACTTCTTCATGAACGTGCCGGTCACCCCGGAGGGTCGGCTCACCTTCGAGGACGGGATCTCGGAGGCCGGGAAATACGTGGAGCTGCGCGCCGAGATGGACCTGATCGTGCTGGTCTCCAACTGTCCCCAGCTCAACAACCCCTGCAACGCCTACAACCCGACGCCGGCGCGCATGCTGATCTGGGACTAGTGGAACCCGGCGGCGCCGCGCGGGAGGCAGGGCGCAAGGCCCTCCGGTATCCATGTTCCCCGGGGACGACCTCGGGGTGACCGACCAACCGCGGGACGGCCCGCGACCCATGAGCGAGCGCGCCCATGTTCGAGAAGGTCCTGATCGCCAACCGCGGCGCCATCGCCTGCCGCATCATCCGCACCCTCAGATCCATGGGCGTGGGCTCGGTCGCTGTCTACTCCGAGGCGGACGCCCACTCGCTCCACGTGAGCCAGGCCGACGAGGCCCATCCGATCGGTCCGCCGCCCGCCAGCGCCTCGTATCTCGACCCGGATCGGGTGCTGGATGCCGCCGTGGCGAGTGGCGCCCAGGCGATCCATCCCGGCTACGGCTTCCTGTCCGAGAACGCCGCGTTTGCCGAGGCCTGCGAGGCCCGCGGGATCCGCTTTCTCGGCC
>JBGSTR010000572.1:0-6188 GCA_041736365.1 Chromatiaceae bacterium
GCTAGCCGCGCCGAAGAGGGTCGCGCGGTCACCCTGGAGCTCGATCCGGCCGGCCTGCTGTTGTTCGATGCGCGGACCGGAGAGCGCGTCGCGTGCGCGAGCGAAGGGTAATCGGCCGCCATCATCCGACCGTCGCGCCGATGGCCTGCTACTATCGCGGAAATGTCGGACGAAACGGATGGGTTGGTGCTTGAGCGACGAATCCCGCGAAGACCATCGCTTCATGGATCGGGCCATCGAGGCCTTCATCCGGATTGCACTGATCGCGATCCTCGCGGCCTGGTGCTTCGAGATCATGCGACCCTTCGTGGTGCCGATCATCTGGGGCACCATCATTGCCATCGGCCTGTTTCCGGGTTACCGGCAGGTCACGCGCATTCTCCACGGCCGGCGCGTTGCGTCGGCCGTGCTGGTGTCGTTGCTGATGGTCGTTGTGCTCCTGGTTCCCGTGGTGCTGCTTAGCGGCTCCGTGGTTGGCGGCGCGCAAGATCTGATCCGCGCGTTCGACGAGGGCTCGGTGCATATTCCGCCGCCTCCCGAGGGCGTGGCCGGGATTCCGCTGGTGGGTGAGACCATCGATGCGTTTTGGCGTCAGGCATCGTCCAACCTGGAAACCGCGCTGACTCAGGTCGCCCCGCAGCTCCGGGCCGCCTTGACGTGGTTCGCGGGCGTGGCGGCCGGGGCCGGGCTCGGAATACTGCAGTTCGTCTTCGCCATTGCGATCGCCGGGGTGTTGTTGGCGAAATCCGCGGGGGCACAGCAAGCGGTCGAAAACGTCGCACACCGTCTTGCCGGGGATAGGGGGCTTGAGTTCGCTCGGCTCGCCGAGGCGACCATCCGCAGCGTGACGCGCGGCATCATCGGCGTCGCGCTGATCCAGTCGATTCTGGCCGGCCTTGGGTGGCTGGTCGTTGGGGTCCCGGCGGCAGGTTTGTGGGCGTTGTTGGCGCTGCTGCTGAGCATCGTGCAAATCGGCATCTTCCCGATCACCATCCCGGTGCTTTTCTACGTCTTCTACCATGCGGAAACGGCCACCTTCGTGATCTTCCTGATCTGGAGCCTGTTCGTCGGCAGCCTGGACAACGTCCTAAAACCGATCCTGCTTGGGCGAGGCGTACAGGTGCCGATGGCCGTGATCTTCATCGGCGCCATCGGAGGGTTTCTCACCTCCGGGATCATCGGGTTGTTCGTCGGCTCGGTGGTGCTCGTGCTCGGCTACAAGCTGTTTCTTGCCTGGCTTCACGGGGAGGACGCGGTAGTCCACTAGGCAGTGCCGACGATGGGCACGCTGCGCTTTGCCGATCCTACGAATCTACGAGTCTGTGCAATAGGCAGAACTGTAGGATGGGCAAAGGCCGGAAGGCCGTGCCCATCACGCATGCGACGATGGGCACGCTACGCTTTGCCCATCCTACGAGTCCGTGCAATAGGCAGCGATCTAGGCCGAATCGGTGGTCAGGCGCGTGAGGATGTCGTCCGCGGTCTCGTCCATGCGCGAGAGGGTGCCGTCTAGTGCGCGCACCATCGTCTCGGTCTGCTTGATATGCGAGGCCATTCGCGGGTCGAGCCCCCGCGTGTCCAACGCGCGGCGCAGGGCTCCGTCCAGCCCCGCGACCGCGCTATCGATTTGGCGCATCACGCGCAGTGCCTCCGGGAACCATTCCGGAATCCTCGGCAAGGGTTGCTCGTCGTTCTTCATTGTCCAGCCCCCGGCTGTTGCGTCGCGTTGGTGTCGTGGCTCCTAAGCTGGAGCTCTCTTCGACGCTCAGCGATACAAGTTCCGCGCCAGGGTGAGTAGCCTATAAAGAACAGAGACTTGGCAGACCTCGAGACGAGTGCGGGAACGCGTGTTGTCGGCTTCGGTCGCCCATTGTCAAAACAGGCCCGAGGCCGGAGCGCTAGCGGCCCGTCAGGCCTTGCGCCGCGGCTGGTAGGTATCGGGGATCAATATGGTCGGCACCCGCTGGGTGGGATCCTTGTCCGGGAAATCGCGGGTGAAGTGCAGACCCCGGCTCTCGCGACGGCGCAGTGCGGATTGAATGATGAGATCCGCCACTTCCAATAAATTGCGCATCTCAACCAGGTCGTTGCTGATCCGGAAGTTGCTGTAATACTCGATGATTTCCTGGTGCAAGAGGTCCGCGCGGCGCTTCGCCCGGCGCAGTCGCTTGGTGGTGCGCACGATGCCCACGTAGTCCCACATGAAGCGGCGCAGCTCCTCCCAGTTGTGGGTGACGACCACCTCCTCGTCCGGTTCCGTGACCCGACTCTCGTCCCAGGGTGGCGCCTGGTCGGGACGCGGCGATTTGGCCACCTTTTGTTGGATGTCGATCGCGGCGAGCTCCGAGTAGACGAGACATTCGAGCAGCGAGTTGCTGGCCATTCGGTTGGCGCCATGCAGGCCGGTGTAAGCGGTCTCGCCGCTGGCGTAGAGCCCGTCGAGGTCGGTCCCGCCGCGCCCGTCGACCAGCACCCCGCCGCAGGTGTAATGGGCGGCCGGCACGACCGGGATCGGCTGGCGGGTGATATCGATGCCGAGCTCCAGACAGCGCGAGTAGATGGTCGGGAAATGCTCGATCACGAACTCGGCGGGGCGGTGCGAGATATCGAGATATACGCATGCGCTGCCGAGCCGTTTCATCTCGTGGTCGATGGCGCGGGCCACCACGTCGCGCGGCGCCAGCTCCGCGCGCGGATCGAAACGCGGCATGAAGCGCTCGCCGTCCGGCAGCAACAGGCGCCCGCCCTCGCCGCGGATGGCCTCGGTGATCAGGAAGGTACGTGCCTCGGCGTGATAGAGGCAGGTCGGGTGGAACTGCATGAATTCCATGTTGGCGACCCGGCACCCGGCCCGCCAGGCCATGGCGATGCCGTCTCCGGTGGAGACGTCCGGGTTGCTGGTGTAGAGGTAGACCTTGTTCGCGCCGCCGGTGGCGAGCACGACGAAGCGCGCCAAAAAGGTCTCCACCTTGCCCGTGGCGAGGTCGAGGATGTACGCGCCCAGGCAACGGTGACGCTGCTTGTCGCCGAGGTGGCGCGTCGTGATCAGGTCGACCGCAATGTGCTGCTCGTAGAGGGCGACGTTGCTCTGCTCGCGCACCCGCGCCTCAAGCGTGGTTGCTACCGCATGCCCCGTGGCGTCGGCCACGTGGATGACGCGCCGGTGGCTGTGTCCGCCTTCGCGGGTAAGGTGGTAGCCCCCGGCGGACAGCCGTTCCTCGTCGCGGGTGAAGGCCACACCCTGATCCAACAGCCAGCGGATGTTCTCCGGACCGTGCTCGACTACGCGCCGGACTACGCGCGGATCGCACAGCCCGGCGCCGGCCTTCAAGGTATCGGAAACGTGGGATTTGACCGAGTCGGCGGCGTCGAGGACCGCCGAGATGCCACCCTGAGCATAAATCGTGCTGCCCTCCGCAAGCTCGCGCTTGGAGACGACCGCGACCGAGACGTCGTCGCCGAGTCTCAGGGCGAGACTCAGTCCCGCCGCGCCGCTGCCAAGGACGAGCACATCGTGGTGGTGAACCATCTCGGACATTGGGGGCTCCATCGGCAAGGCGCATTAGCTGGCGTGGTCGCGTAGGGTGTGCCAACCACTCGTCGCTTATAACTCAGTGTGGACCCGATTGTCGCGATGGCGAGCCGCGCGGCGGACGGGTCCTGCTCCGCTGTGTGGTGGTCGCCGCGACCGCCGAGCTGGCGAGAGCACACTTGCTCATTTCGTGGCCTGGATCAAGGTTTCCCGTTTTTATTGAGGGGCCGCGGCCGCATTTGGGGAAAGCGGAAACTTACCATTCGGAGAACTGTCCATGCCCTCTGTACCAGGATCGCGCGGTTATGCGATTGCCGCCGATGTCTGAGCGACGAATCGATCGCGACCTGGTCGAGCTGGCTCAGGCGGGGGACAGGCATGCGTTCGATCTCCTGGTTCTGAAGTATCAGCACAAGGTGGCGAATCTGATCGGGCGTTACATCCGCGATCCAAGCGAGGTGATGGATGTTACCCAAGACTCGTTTCTCAAGGCCTACCGGGCCTTGGCCGGGTTCCGCGGCGAAAGCGCTTTCTACACCTGGTTGTATCGAATCGCGGTGAATACGGTGAAGAACCACTTGGTCGCCCAAGGTCGCCGGCCCCCGGGTGGGGACGTCGACGCGGAGGTGGCCGAGCAAATGGATTTCGGGACTCGATTGCGCGAGACCGGCACCCCCGAGCGCCATTTGTTGAGCGACGAGATCGCAACCACGGTCCAGCAGGCGTTGGACGCCTTGCCGGAGGACCTGCGAACGGCAATCGTGCTGCGCGAGCTCGAGGGCATGAGCTACGAGGAGATCGCGCAGGCGATGGAGTGCCCGATCGGTACGGTTCGTTCTCGGATCTTTCGCGCCAGAGAGGCGATCGACAAGCGCTTGAGGCCGCTCCTGGATGACTAGCGCGTGCGCGGTGAGAATCCCGTCCGGGTCGGATCGCACGCCACTCGCTTGTCTAGTATGGTGTCGGGTTTTGACCGTCACCGCCGGGCGTCGAGTCCCTCGCCGGCCGCAACCCAATGCTTAGGCATTTATTGATGATTGACCAGCAGCAAGAACAGATGTCCGCCCTGCAGGACGGAGAGCTTGGTCGCGATGCGGTATCGCGACTCTCCGCGGCGGCCGGGCAAGATCCCGCGACGCGTGCCCTGTGGGAGCGCTATCACCTGATCGGAAACGCCATGCGCGGCGAACGCATCGACCCGCGGCTTAGGGTCGTTGCAGATGCCGTCCGCGATTCCTTGGCGGCGGAGCCCATCGCGATTACACGCCCGGGCCGCCGACCGAGGCTGGGCCCTAGGTATGCCTCGTTCGCGGGTGCGGCACTCGCCGCGGGGGCCGCGTTTATCGCGGTGTTTGCGGTGCCCGGGCTCTTCCACAACGAGGCGACGGAGTCTTCCAACGGTAGCCCCCCGCAGCTCGCAATGAGCGCCCCAGCGCCCGACAGCGAGGCCGCCCGGTGGCATCTTGCTCAGCCGGCACTGGCCAGTAAGCTGGACCTCTACCTGGTGAATCATCAAGAGCGCGCGCCGGCGACCGGAATGAAGGGGATGCTTCCTTACGCGGCGCTCGTGAGCTATGAAGGCGGGCGTTGACGGTGAGCCGAGCCATGCAGCCGCGCCGCCCCGCGTCTTCGGGTCCCCATTGGTCGTGAGCGGAATCTTGAGGGTTGGTGGCGGGGCGTGGCGCGCCTTGCGCTGGTGCGGCCTGCTTGCGGCGGTGGCCGTGGCGCACGGGGCGTACGCTAGCGACGACGCCGAGCGGGCAGCCGCGATGCTCGAACGTACGGCGCAGGCAATGCGCTCCATGAGCTATGAAGGGACGCTGGTGTATCTACACCGCGACCAGCTCGAGGCCCTGCATCTGGTCCACCGGATCGAGGACGGGGGAGTCCAGGAACGGCTGCTGTCGCTGAACGGGCCGGTGCGTACCGTCACCCGCGAGCACGATCAGGTCACCTGCGTGCTCCCCGACGGTCATCCCATCTTGGTCAAGCGCCAGGCTGGCGCCCTGTTGCCGGCGAGCGGCATCGATCCGCAACTGCTGGTAGATCACTATCGCGTGATGCTCCTCGGGGAAGCCCGCGTGGCGGGCCGGGACACGGACGTAATCGGGATCGTGCCGTTGGATGCGTTTCGCTATGGCTACCGCTTCTATCTCGACCGGGCGACCGGAATTCCGCTGAAATCCGATCTGATCGACCATAGCGACGAAACCATTGAGCAATTGATGTTCACGGCCATTGAAATCACGGATACGAGCGCGGTGGCGGCCAAGCCCGCGGCGGAATCCCCCGAGGAGACGGCGCGGTCGGCCGCGACCGAATTGCCCGAGTGGCGTTTTTCGCAACTTCCCGCGGGTTTCGAGCTGGTGATGCAGGACGTGCTGCACGATCCGAGCGGCGCCGAGGTCGAGCATTTCCTGTTTTCCGATCATCTCGCGTCCTACTCGCTCTACATCGAGCCCGACACGGGTGAGGGCCTGACCGGCTCGACGCGTATTGGCGGTGTGCATGCGGCGGGGCGACGTTTTGGCGGTCATCAGATTACCGCGGTTGGCGAGGTCCCGCTGGCGACCGTGGAAGCGGCGGTAGCCGGGGCCGGCCCGATCGTCGGGGTCGCACGATGATCGAGCAACGCGGCGTGGTGGTTTCGCTCGCG
>JBGSTR010000583.1:0-6849 GCA_041736365.1 Chromatiaceae bacterium
CGGGGGCGACCGCCTACGTGGCCACCGCCGCGCCCGGCACCGCCGTGGCCGAGGTCGATTCCACCCGCCGGCGGCTGATCCTCAATGCGATCGACGCAAGTAATCGCGACCGCGTGCGACACGACCTCGATCGCTTCTATCGCTGTTTCCAGCGGCCGTTGATCCCCTGACCGAATGGAGGCTGAATCCATGCACTTTTGGCTCGCGACCGTCTTGATCGTCTGGCAGCTCGGTCTGGTGTGTCTGCTCGCGCTCGACACCCTGCGTGCCTCGCTCACCCTAAATCGCAGCGTGGCCTTGTCGGCACTGGGACCCATGGCGACGGCCATTCTCGCCCTGGTTGCCATCACGCGAGGCGAGGCGCTCTATCTGGATATCGCCCTGGTGGTGGCGATGCTCGGCGTCGCCCAGACCTTGACCGTCACCCGCACCGCCGAGAAGCACCGGGAGCTGCAGTGATGGCTTGGGCACTGTGGGCCACCGGAGCCCTGGCAATCGCCGGAACCCTGGTGCTCACCCTATGCACCATCGCCATCGTCCGGGAGCCGGACGTCAACGTGAAGATTCATGCGACCTCTCTGGCCGCCATGTTGGGTCTGCCCCTGGTGCTCGGCGCGAGCGTCTTTACGGGCGACCTGGACCTGATCCTGCGCGCCGCCCTGGTTGGCCTCTTCTCCGGGTTGACCTCGCCCATCGGGACCCACGAGCTGGCACGCCTTCAACTTAGACAGGGATCATCCGAGTCGCCCGCGGATCGAGACGGTCAAGGAGTCGCGGACTAAGCACGGATTGCTGACTCCACGGTCAAGTATTGCGAAGATCCCTTCGCGATGGCCGGGCTAATGATCGCGATTGGTCCAGCGATTGTATCCATGAGAATCGCGATCCCCGAAAAGAGCGGCATGCTGCCCTCAACGAGTTGGCTTTCGTTTTGCTTTGCCATCCTCGAGGTATCCGTGGCTCAAGCCGGATCGCATTTTCGTGCCGGGGTTGCCTCCCCCGAATGGGTTCAGTTGTGACCCGGTGCCCCGAGTGCGCTTGCCCAACGTCGTCCCGCAACAGCGTCGGAAAGTGGTTGATTTCAACCGCAGTGGTCGAAAACAACCCGCGCTACTGGGTTTTTCGCACCGGTCGCCGAAGGTGTGGTGTGGGTAACGGTGAGTGCGCGGGACGATTTCATCCGGCCGGTCAGCGACCTGCGATCCTTGCCTCGGCGATTCCGCCGACTGGCTCGGATCTCGCTTTGCTTTCAGAAGGTACCGGCGCAGGTTAGGGGATATGAATCGAAAGGCTAGAGCCCGGAGTCCGCTGTATCGCAACCTCTGGGTGATGGCTTTAGGGGGCATCTGCGTACTGTTCGCGTTGCTCGCGTTGCTGGTTGGTATGTCGTTGCGCGGTGCCGAGCGCTTGGCTCCACTGAACGAAAACCTGGCCCGTTTCGAGCAGCTGGAGCTTGAGCTGCGCTCTTTATTGGAGGCCAACGGGCGGGGCTCGCTCGAAAACGACGACCGAGTCATTCGACCCCGGGCGCACGGAGAAGGCCGCTCTTCGCCGAATCGGGAGATCGCTCTGCGCAACGGCCCACTAATAAACGGGGACTCCGTTGCCGAAAACGGGGACTCCGTTGCCGAGCAGCAATCCCGATACGAGCGCATGCGTCAGGTGGGACAGGGGCTTGCAGAGGGCGTGCAAGCCCAGCGTTTGCTCCTGCAGAGGGTGGATAAAGACAACGCCCGCGAGCTCAACGTAGTCTTGGCCCTGGTGATCATCCTCCCGCTGCTGACCGCGGTGGGGTGGGCGCTATATCGCAGCCGGGTGCTGAAACCGCTCGATGATTTGGGGTCCGCGATCAGCCTGCTGGCGCGCAAGGATTTCCGCACCGTCGAGCCCGAGCTGATCGACCCCGCGATTCGCCCGGTTTTCGTCCAGTACAACCGCATGGTCGGCAGAATGCGCGATCTCGAGGAGGGCCACGTCAAGCGCGAGCAGGCCCTGAGCCAGGAGTTGGAGCACGCCACGCGCAGCCTGTTGAATCAGCAGGCACTGCTTGCCCGCGCGGATCGGCTCGCCGCCTCCGGGGACATGGCAGCGCGCATGGCGCACCTGTTGCGCAGTCCGTTGTCCGGCGTAAAGCTGACCCTTACCAACATCTACTCCGAGGCGGATTCCATCCCTTTTCGCGAGCGTCTTTCGATGGCCATCGAGGCCCTGCGACGGAGCTTTTCGGAGATGTCCCTGCTGGTGGCGGAGGCCAAACAGGATCCAGAGCCGCTGGGTCCGGTGCCGCTGAGGGCGCTGGTGGAGGATCTGTTGCTGCTGGTTGGCTACGGCACAGAGAACGGAGAGCTCGTCATGGAGAACAAGGTGCCCGAAGATCTGATCTGCAATGTACCCGAGGCCGGCGCGCGTCATGCGCTGATGTGTCTTCTCACCAATTCGCTCGAGGCGCAGAAAGGCCTCGACCAGAAGTTCATCGCCGTGGAGGCGGCGGATCTGGGGGATCGCGTGCGAATTTCGGTCCGAGATCACGGGCCGGGATTCTCCGAGCCGACCCTGCGCACGGAGCACACGGGAGGCAGCGCCTGGAGCCGGCGCGGGCTCGGCCTCGGACTCGCAATCGTACGTCGTTTCGTCGAACATCTCGGCGGACGGTTGGAGCTGGAGAATCCCGCGGGCGGCGGGTCCCGCGCTGTCTTAGTCATTCCCCGGGAGGCCACAGATGGCTGACGCATTGTTGATCATCGAGGACGAGCGTCTGCTCGCCGAAGAGCTGGCTCGCTACTTCCGCAAACAGGATTGGGAGGTGGAGCTGGCGGCCAATCTGGCGCAGGCACGCGGCAAGTTGCTCGAGCAGGGCTTCGATCCCCTGGTCGTCCTCGCGGACATGACCCTGCCGGACGGCAACTCGCTGGATCTACTGGAGACGGCGCGCCAGCATGCCTACCCGGGCGAATGGATCCTGCTGACGGGCTATGGCGGGGTGCCGGAGTCGGTCCGGGCGCTGCGCCTGGGCGCCTACGACTTCCTGGAAAAACCCTGCAACAGCGAGCGGCTGGCGGCGATCGTGAACGGTGCGCGCCGCAGCGCACGCGCCCAACGTCAATTGCGCGACCAACGCGAGGCGGGCAGCCGCCGCTATCTCCCCGAGGCCTATGTCGGTCGCAGCGAAGCCGCTCAGCGCGTGCGGCAGCTCCTGGGGCGACTGGCGGGCGTACCCTTCAGCGGCCTGGTCATCAGCGGCGAGACCGGGACCGGCAAGGGACTGGTCGCCCGCATCCTTCATCACTCCGGACCGCGCTCCGACGGCCCGCTGATCGAGGTGAACTGCGCGGCGCTGCCGCGGGATCTATTGGAATCGGAGCTGTTCGGCCACGAGGCCGGCTCCTTCACCGGGGCCAAGGGACGCCATCGGGGCTATCTCGAGCAGGCGGACGGCGGGACCCTGTTCCTCGACGAAATCGGCGAGATGAGCCTCGATCTACAGTCGAAGCTGCTGACCGCCATCGAGGACCGTACCTTGCGGCGGCTGGGTGGCGAAAAGGCGATTCAGGTCAGCGTGCAGGTGATCGCCGCGAGCAACCGGGATCTGGAGCGGCAGGTCCGCGAGGGCGGTTTCCGCAGCGATCTGTACCACCGCCTGACCGTGTTCCGAATGGAGCTTCCGCCGCTACGCCAGCGCCTGGAAGACCTCGAAGACTTGCTTCCCGCGATGGTGGCCGAGTTCAATGCCGTCGCCGGGCGTCACGTGAAGGTGATCCCAGAGGCGGTCTACCGCACCATGCGCAGCTACGACTGGCCCGGAAATGTGCGCGAGCTGCGCAACGCGGTGGAACGCGCCGTGCTGCTGGCCGACGGCGATGTGTTCCCGGAACAATGGCTCCAGCTCGGCGGCACCCTGGCCCGTGAACCGAGCACGCCATCGGTCGAGGGCAATCGGCTCATCATCCCCCTGGATGGATCCATGGCGCTCGACGAAATGGACAGCTATATCATCCAGACCGCCCTGGAGAAGAGCGACTACAACGTGACCGCGGCTGCGCGTGCGCTCGGGACTACGCGAGAGACCTTGCGCTACCGCATTCAAAAATATCAGCTCCGCACCACTGCTGCCGCGCCCTACCAACCGGGGCGCGAGCCGATGACGCTCTAGGGAACGCTGATTTACAGCGACTCCCGCCTAGCATGGCCAGATATATTCAAACGCCTGAAACGAAAAGAAAATGGAGCACTCCTGGAGCCGGCCTCTCGCGCCGCGAGCTGACCAAAGCCAGGAAGACATTTGATCCGTGTCTCCTGGAAGCGCCGCGTCCCCTTCTTCCGAAAGCCGGCCTTCATTGTCGCCGCCGTGGCGCGCGCGTTTTTGCCTTTCACCTTCGTTGGCTTGCGGACATCGGCAACGCTCACCGGCGAATGTCCTCGCAACTGAACGGCCATTCGAGGTTTATCCGGGTTATCCCTGAGGGTAGTCGTACGGATTACATGCAGAGCCGCGTTCGCCAATCATGTGATCGACCCGTTCCGGACGCGGCGCGTGCTTCCCCTTGCGAACGAGGCGTCCGGGAAGGGGTCGCCAATTGAGGAGATGCCGAATGTACCTTTTTGATCACGATCAGGCATTCAACAACCAATTTGTGGCCGCCCGCCGCGTGCGTGCCGCCGAGGAATCGCGCTGGCTGATGAGTCGGAGGGCTGGTGCGGTCGGCTTATCGCCGGCGTCCAATCCCGCTGAGATTCGCGAGGAACGTATTCGCGAAGCGGCCTATTTGCGGGCGGAGCGACGCGGATTCGAGGCGGGTCACGAGCTGGATGACTGGCTTGCGGCACAAGAGGAGGTCGATCGCACGACGCGGCCCATCAGTGCTCGCTAAGCAATAGAAAAATCGCGGCTGTCGAGTACACCAACCGACACGATCCGCGAAAAGGCGTGGAGGAAAAAAATGAGTAGAGTACAAATCAACGCGGTTGCCCGGCAGCGCAACGATTCGCTTGCCGGTGTTCGCCGGCGGTCAATCGAGGGGGTTCCAACGGAACCTGAATACGACGCCGGCGTCGTGGCTTGGATGGAGCACCGCCAGGGGCGGCGGATCGACATACACATCCCCGTCAGGATTCGCTTCCAGGACGGCACTGCCGGATTCGGCCTCGCCACCAACATCAGCCAGGGGGGCATGTTCATCCGCACCACGCTTCCTTGGCGTTGCGGTTGCGCCGATATCTTCCTGAAGCCGGATGGCGCCGACCGAGAGGTGGTGTTTCGCGCCTGGGTGGTGCACGGGAGAGACAAGGTCACCGGGCAGACGCGCGGCGGTATCGGATTGATGTTTCGTGCATTGGACGAGGACGCGGAGCACGCATTGGGCCGACTGCTCGCGAAGGATGCTCGTGACCATCAACGGGTCGCACCTCGCTGCACGACCGCGCGCCGGCTGATCTCCTAGCCGCAGTTTTTGGCCCCTTGCCCGGCCCTCACCCCTGACGGGCGAGGGGTCTTTCCTCTAGATCTAGACGTTGCTTGTAACGGCTCGGCTTGCCGACCGTTCCGACTCTCCCGCCGGGCCCCGTGCCCGGTCAAATCCCGCGCTCGAGATTGCCCCTCAGCGGCTCCGAGGGCGTAGATGGTCGTGTTGGCTGTTCTGCGCCAAGTTGCGAGCGGGCGCGGCGTCCGTGCCGCGCCGACAGACGGAGCTAACGGGTTCGCTCACCCGGGCGCAACGGAAGCCATGCGGCTTCTTCGAGCGCGGGATGGTGGCGGCTATGGACATAGTGGGTATCGAGGCACGCGGCCAAGGCGACGAGCGCCGAAGCTTGACGCGCGCTCCCGGCACCTGGCTTCGCGAAGGCTGCCCGGACCCGCGCCTTGGCGAGCCGGCACGGATCGACGGGCGAAGCGGGATCCGATTCGCAATCGTTGCCCTGCGCTTGACTGAACGCAATCTCCAGTAGCTCATCGCGGGTAAAAGCAGCACTCATCTTTGACCTCCAACAACAGGTCGATTCAGACCGCCTGGCAAATCAAGTGTAGACCCATGCCCCGCCCCGAGCCTCCCGTGGACGCGTCATCGTTCCTAAGCGATTCGATTTGGCACGGCTTCTTCCCCGCTCGCGACCGCGATCGCCCGAGCAACTTCGCGTTGAATGTCGGTGACGACGTAGCCACGCGCCGCCTTGACCCTCAGGAGCGGCAGACCCGCGGATTTGCATGCCTCGTTTACGAGACGGTCTCGCTTCTTCCCGCGATCCGAGTCGTGACTCGAATCGTCGAGCTCGACGGCGAGCTTGACCGCGCAGTCTGTAGGGTCACACAGCAAGAAATCGAAATGCTTGGCCGAAACCGCATTGAAGGCACGCTGCCAATTGGCCCGGTTCAGCCATTCACCAGGCCTCAGCACGTCAGCGACCCGTACCTTGGCGAAAACCAAGGTAGATGCCCCGGCTGCCTGGACGAGAACGCCGTAGAGGATCGCTCGGCCTTCGACAACAAACCCTTCGCAAGCCGGTAGTGAAATTCGGTCGGCGGGGACTTCCGCCCGCCCCGGAGTGCGCCGAGAAGGAGCATCATGCCGATGGCGACCATCGCGATGATGAGCGGAGTCATCTGTCGTCCAGCCCAATACGGTGGAATGAAGTGTCTCGCGAATACTGCGCCGGAAGTTGAGCCTCAATCGGCGACGGGCATCACAGCTCGGTCATCTGCCGGGGGAAATCGAGCTAGGGAAACGCTGATTAAAAGCGTTTCCCGTCCGCGCCAGGGATGGCGCGGCATTTTCGACGGCGCTAAGCCGTTGAAAATGGAGCGGTCCGGGAGTCGCGCCTCTCGGACCGCGAGCTGATTAAATGCCAGGACGGCAT
>JBGSTR010000593.1:0-2730 GCA_041736365.1 Chromatiaceae bacterium
GGTCGCACCGAGCGCCGCGCATGCCCGCTCGACCCGAGCGGTTTCGCCCAGCTCGCCCGGCCGGAAGTGGAACGCGAAGCCGCGGTAGTTTGCGTCGTGCAGGAAGTCCCGCGAGACCGCGGAGTAGAAGGCATCATCGACGGCGATGAGTCCGGCCAGAGGGGGCAGATCGAGCTCGGCGGCACGAAACACCAGCACCAGGGTCTCGATCTCGGCCATGCCGATCGCCGCGGCGGCGACCCGGGCGTCTTCAAAGCCGCTTGGCATGAGAGACGCGGCCGCGTCGGGCGGGACGGCCAGGGTGAGATGGGAGCAGCGGATCGGCTCTTCGGCGTTGACCATGACCCGGAACCCGTCGCCCTCCGGCTCGATGGAATCGATCCGCTGACCGGTGCGGGTCTCCATCCCCGCCTGGGCCGCCAGGGCATCGGGAATGGCGGACAACCCACCGGAAAACGTGAATGCTCGCAGCATGTCCTTGCGGCGCGGCTTGCGCCGGAACAGGGCCTCCGCGGGATAGTCGTCCGCAGGTTGGCAGATCACGGCTTGGAATGCGTATCGCAGCAGGTCGTCGTAGTTTCGGCGGCCGAGCACCGTGCCGTAGTAATCCGCGACCGAGCGTCCGGCCTTCGGGGCCGTGAACAGCCGCGGGAGCGATATCATGGCCTCGAACGGGTGCAGGGCGGACGCCACGGAGCGGCGCTTGCCCTCCTTCCACAGCCGATAGCTCACCTTGCCCTTGGCGGCGGCCTGTGCCGTGAGGCCCAGGTCGTCCATGATCGAGAGCAGTGTGCCGTAGCTGTTGAAACAGGTGTGACCCCCGCCTTCGATCCAGAATCCGTCCAGGTCCTCGAAGCGACGGCTGTTGATGCAGCCGCCGAGCCGGTCGCCGGACTCAAGCACCAAGGTGCGCAATCCGCGGCGGAGCGAGAAGTGGGCGGCTCCGAGTCCGCTGATGCCGCCGCCCACGACAATATGGTCGTATTGGTTGCTCATCGGTCCGCGGGATTCCAGGGCTTCGAATCGTATCGGTCCGGGTCATCGGCCAGAGACAAATGACTGATATCGGGCTCGGGGATGGGCGTGGGTAGCGGCCCGCAATCCTCCAGCGTCCAATCGTCGCCCGGCACAACGCTCAAGTGGCTGAGATCCAGGGAGGGAGCAACGCGCTCGGATGGCTCCTCCAGCAGGGCGCCGGGTGGGGCCAGGGTCAGGCGAGCACTGTCCGACGGCGTTTCGAAGCGCGATGGCGCGTCGGCATCCGCGGAACGCGTTTCGCGAGGGTGCTCGGGGCCGGCCGGGGCCAGATTGACCATCGCCCCGGCGCGGGCGAAAACCTGCTGAAATTGTCTGGCGGTCGCGGCGTCGACTCGACGCTTGACGATCACCGTATGGCCCCTGAACAGACGCTCGACGCTGCCTTCATCGAGCTTGAAGGCAGCCATCAGGCGCTGGCGGACCTCGGCGGGATCGGCCCCCGGGGTCAGCGTGCCGTCAAAGCTGAGATCGAAACGGTCTTCACTCATGGGCTTTGTCGTTTGATTGTCGCAGGCCCGTAGGCCCGCCGATTCCGCGGCCCCACCCTATAACGGCTTGGAGAGGGTGAAGGCACCGCGTATGTCGCCGAGCGAGTAGCCGCGCGCCTGGTCGTCGGGATACCGCTCGTCCAGTGCGGCGCTGACCTCCGGCGTGATTTGGGTGCCGTGGCAGGCCAGGCAGACGTCGCCGGTCGGGATCGCCTTCATGAAGCGGAACGACTTACCCTTGTCGGTTTCGACCACCTCGGCGAAGGCCATCGTTTCCACCGCCTCGCCGTTCGCCTTGCGCTGCTCGAACTGCTCGAGCACGCCGGTCTCCCACTCGTCGGGGGTATTGTTTGCGGTATTGCGGGTCTTAAGACTGGTGCGACCGACACTCCAACCGCTCTGCGCGGACAGATCGGCCGCAATCGCCGGCGCTCGCTCGTGACACACGGCGATCGCCTTGACCGGCCCGCCTTCCTTCACGGCGGCTTTCAGCTCGCCCTGCAGCTCGGTGGCAAAGGACTTGATGATCCCCTTGGCCTCTTCGGCGTTCGGGTTCGCCGCGTCGGCGGCGGATAGCGAGCCGGCCACCAACAGGGCCGGTACGACGGTTAGAAGTACGAAGTTTTTCATGCTACAGCTCCGTTTCGGACGGTAAATGAGACCTGAGCGCCATCCGGCGCCGTGACTATAAGGCAGCCGACCAAGCGCTCGACCGAGGCGTCTGTTCGCGCCGAGTCGCAAGTCTAACCAATTCGCCACTAGACCACGACCGCGCGCAGACCCGGCGCGTGACATCGGCTCGATTGTGGGCGACCCTTCCAATCGTTCGCGTCGCCGCCAGATCCCGGATCGTGGCGAGTCGCCCGAGACACCCCGACCGCAGGTAGCCATGACCAATCCCGAGCCACTGACCGCCCCGTCACGTTCCAGTCCGGACACCCACCAACGGGGTAAGGACAAGCTCTCGCGCATCCCGGTCAAGGTGGAATCCTCCGGCGAGCCGTTGCGCAAGCCAAGCTGGATTCGCGCCAGGGCGCCGGTCGGGTCGGGCGTCGCCCGCATCCAGCGCATCCTGCGCGAGGCCAAGCTCGCCACGGTGTGCGAGGAGGCCATGTGTCCGAATCTCGGCGAGTGTTTCAATCACGGCACGGCCACCTTCATGATCCTGGGCGACGTGTGCACCCGCCGCTGCCCGTTCTGCGAC
>JBGSTR010000599.1:0-2442 GCA_041736365.1 Chromatiaceae bacterium
GCGAGGCTGCGCGCCCCGGGGGCGGCCTTCGTGACCCTGCATCGAGGCGGTGATCTCCGGGGCTGCATCGGCCACCTGGAGGCCAGCCAGCCGCTGGTCCGGGACGTGGCCGAGAATGCGTTCGCGGCCGCGTTCCAAGACCCTCGGTTTCCGCCCCTGGTCGAGCGTGAGCTTGTCGATCTGGCGCTTGAAATTTCGGTCTTGGAGCCGCCCCAAAGGCTCGAATTCGCGGACGAGGCCGACCTGCTGGGCCAGATCCGACCCGGAATCGATGGCCTGATTCTGGAGGACGGGCCGGCGCGCGGCACGTTTCTGCCGACGGTCTGGCAGAGCCTACCGACCCCACGCCAATTCCTCGCGGAGCTCAAGCGCAAGGCCGGGTTGACCCACGATTACTGGAGCGACACGCTGGAGGTCTACCGCTACCGCACCGAGACCTTTGGCGATTGAGTATTGGCACGCCGGGAGCCCGGCGAATCCCGCCCTCCGATCCCCACATTCCAGATCTCCAGATTCCACCGACGAGGACGACCCGACGTGAACGAAGTTCCGCTCACGTGGCTATTTGCCGCACTGACTGCCCTGCTCGCCCTATCGGCGTTCTTTTCCGGCTCGGAGACCGCGCTGCTGACCATGAACCGCTACCGGCTCAAGCACCGCGCGGACCACGGCCACCGCGGGGCGCGCATCGCCCGCAAACTGCTGGAGCGACCGGATCGGCTTATCGGATTGATCCTGCTCGGCAACAACTTCGTGAACATCCTGGCCTCGTCCCTGGCGACCGTGATTGCCCTGCGTCTCGGTGGCGAGGCGGCGATCGGGATCGCCGCCGGGTTGTTGACGCTGGTGATCCTGATCTTCTCGGAGGTCACGCCCAAGACACTGGCAACGCTGCACCCGGAGGCGATCGCCTATCCGGCGGCGTACGTCTATGCTCCACTGCTGAAGGTCCTCTATCCGGTCATTTGGTTCGTGAACCTGTTCACCAACGGGATCTTGAGGCTGATCGGGGTGTCGCTCGAGGGTGGGCAGGGCAGCGCGCTCAGCCGCGAAGAGCTGCGCACCGTGGTCAACGAGGCGGGCGCCATGATCCCGGAGCGCAGCCGCTCGATGCTGGTCGCGATCCTGGATCTTGAACGGGCCACGGTGGAGGACATCATGATCCCGCGCAACGACGTAGATGGCATCGATATCCAGGACAGCGAGGACGAGATCATTCAGGCGCTCCGCAACGCCAGCTACACCCGCATGCCCTTGTTCGACGGCGGCATCGATAATGTGATCGGCCTGTTCCATGCGCGTCACGCCCTGCAGGCGCTGCTCGAGCGCGATTTCAGCAAGGAGCGGCTGCGGGAAATCGCCAGCGAGCCCTATTACATCCCCGAGGGCACCCCGCTCTACCAGCAGCTTCTGAACTTTCAGCGCGGCCGGCGGCAGGTCGGCTTGGTGGTGGACGAATATGGCGATTTCCTCGGCCTAATCACGCTCACGGATCTGCTGGAGGAGATCGTCGGCGAGTTCACGACCGACCCCGCCGACAGCATCCGGGAGGTCTATCGCGACGAGACGGGGCAGTTGCTGATCGACTGCAGCATCGGCGTGCGCGAGCTCAACCGGGCCCTGCATTGGGACCTCCCGACGCATGGCCCCAAGACACTCAACGGCTTGATTCTGGAGTATATGGAGACGATCCCGGAACCGGGTACGAGTCTCAAGCTGCGCGGTCATCCGCTGGAGATCATCCAAACGACCGAGAACGCCGTGAAGACGGTCAAGGTCCCCGCACCGCCGAGCCGCAAGGGGCGCCACGAGTAGACCGCGAGGGGCGGCTCGCCCCGGATACGGAATCTGCGATCGGCTTCCCAACGCGACGCCTCCCCCGCTGTTACGGTGACGCTCGCGTCCAACTCCGGCTCCCGGGGACTCGATGGAGAAGCTCGCGCTGCGTTTCAAAGGCCGACTGCTGTCGATCCACGCGATCGACCGCCCGCTGCTCGTCGTGGGACGCGCCCCGCGCTGCGACATACGCATCGACAGTCTCGCGGTGGCGCCGCGACATCTGGAGATCCTGCGCGGGCCGGGGGCGGTGTCGCTGGCCGCGCTCAATCGAGAATTCGCGGTCTTTCGCAACGGCCGGCACGTGGAGTCCGCCACCCTCGCCGACGGCGACCTGATCCAAGTGGGCAAGCACACACTCGGATTCTGGGTCGCGCCCGAGCCATTGGACTTCGCGGCACCGGCGGCCCGGCGCCGTAGCGAAGCACAGCCAAAGCCCCCGGTGGAGACGTTGCCCGTCCCCGCCTACGTCCAGATCCAGAATGGAGCCCACATCGGGCGCGTCATCGCGCTATCTCGAGGGGTCACGCGCTTGTGCCCCGACACGACCGATCAGGTACTGGTGGCGGCTCGCGGTGACGGCTACGTCCTCGCCCGCGCGGGCGA
>JBGSTR010000706.1:0-6901 GCA_041736365.1 Chromatiaceae bacterium
TTGCCGTCCACAATGCCGATGCGCCGGTCGGCCGCGGCGGCGAACGCGGCGTCGTGGGTCACGGCCACCACCGTCTTGCCCATGTCGTGCGCGAGGTCGTGGAGGATCTGCCGGACGGTGCCACCGGATGCCGAGTCGAGATTGCCGGTCGGCTCGTCGGCGAGAACGATCAGCGGATCGTTGGCCAGCGCGCGGGCGATGGCGACGCGCTGGCGCTGTCCGCCCGAGAGCTGGTGCGGATACTTGACGCCCTGCTCGGCGACGCCGAGTCGCTCCAGTAGCTCCATGCCGCGGGCACGGGTCCCGGCCTGGTCGAGCCGGCCGAGGCGGCGGATCGGGAGTGCGACGTTGTCGATCACGGTGAACTCGGCGAGCAGGAAATGAAACTGGAATACGAATCCCAGCTTCTCCAGCCGCCGGTTGGCCAGATCGTCCTCGCCATAGGCCGAGGTGTCCTCGCCGTCGAGCCACACCTGTCCGGAGGTCGGGACATCGAGCAGACCCAGCAGGTACAGCAAGGAGGACTTGCCGGAGCCGGAGGGTCCCATGATGCAGATGAATTCGCCCCGTTCGATCTCCAGGCTGACATCGTCCACCAGGGTCACCGGGACCTCGCCGGGCAGGATGCGCACCAGGTGCTCGGTGCGCAGCACCGCGGTCATGTGGCACCCCGCAGGATCTCCACCGGATGCACGCGGCCCGCGCGCCGCGCCGGCAGGTAGGCGGCGAGCATACAGGAGGTCATCGCGAAGGCCGTGGCCAGGGCGAATTGCTCGGGCCCCCACCAGATCGGCAGGAACACCTTGTCCGAGACGCCCGGCGGCTTGAGCTGGACACTCGACAGCACCCGCATCAGTCCCGCCCCCAGGGCCAGGCCGAACAGGCTCCCGATCACGCCGATCACAATCCCTTCGAACAGGAAGATGAGCCGCACATCGCGCGCGTGAAAACCCATCGACTTCAGGATCGCGATGTCGCGGGTCTTCTCCAGCACGATGGTGGACAAGGTGTTGTAGATCCCGAAGGACGCGACGATAAGGATCGCCGACACCACGCTGTACATGATGATGTTGCGCACCACCAGCACGCTCAGGATGTCCTCGGACGCCTCGACCCAGGAGACCGACTTGTAGCCGATGGCGTCTTCGATCCGCTGGGCCACATCGCGCGCGGCATAGGCGTCGTCGAGCTGGATCAGGAGCCGATTGACCCGGTTGGACCGGTCGAACATGACCTGGGAACGCTTCAGGAGGGTAAAGGTCTGGGTCTCGTCATAGGAGGCATTGCCGGTGCGGAAGATGCCGACCACCTTCATGGCGCGACTGGCCCCGTTGGCGGCCACCACGGTCAGGTTGCGGCCGAGCCCGAGGTTGAATTTCTCGGCCAGCCCGGTGCCGATGACAATCCCGTTCGGATTGGCATCGAGCGCCTCGAGCGAGCCTTCGATCATCTTTTCCTGGATGGTGGAGACCGTTGCCATCGTCTTCGGCACGATCCCCGACAGGGTTACGCCCTCCTCGCGGCCCGCAAAGGTCAGCACGGCCGAGCCGACCAGCACCGGCGCCACCCGCAGCCCTGGAATCGACTCGACGAATGCGAGCTTTTCGCGGTAGCCGCGGATGCCGCGGGTCTCCGTCTGGGGCTTGACGTTGCGAATCCGCACCGCTCCGCTGGACCAGCGTAGCTCCGCCGGCTGGGTCCGGGGCCGGCGATAGTCGTCCGAGACGGTTATATGCGGACTGTTGTCGACCAGACGCTTGATGAAGTCCTTCTCGGAGCCGCGCATCAAAGACGATACGGCGAGAAAGAAGGCGACGCCGAGCACCACCCCCGTGAGCGACACCAGCGTCTGGCGCCGACGTCCGGTGAGGTGGGTGAGCGCGACCTGGAGCTGGATGAGCATCAGGGGACCGGCGCTGGGTCGGGCGAGCGGATCCGGGCGGCCGCGCCCTCGCGCAGGGTGTCGATGGGCACGGCGACGATCCGGGCATCCGGCGCCAGTCCGTCGACGATCTCGGTGCGAACGGCGCCGGTCACCCCAGTACGCACCGGCTGGCGGTGCAGTCGCCCCTCCGACACGAGCCAGAGGTGGCCATCCTCGATGGCGGTGGACGGCACCAGCAGCGCGTCCTGGCGCTCGACCACCACCAAGTTCGCATCCACCGTCATGCCGACCTGCAACCCGGTGGGGTCAGCGAGCCGGATGCGCACCCTGAAGCTCCGCGCGACGGGGTCGCCCTTGGGCGTGATCTCGCCGACCTCCCCGTCGAAGACCCGATCGGGCAAGGCGTCGGCACGCAGGACCGCCTTCTGGCCCACCCGCACCCGTGGGATGTCCTCCTCGTCCACTTCGGCCGTGACCCGCAGCGGCGCGCAGCAGGAAAGATAAAACACGGTCTGGCCCACCGGAATGAACTGACCGATCTCGCCGTCGCGACGAATGATCAGACCGTCGGCCGGCGCGGTCAGCGTCATGAAGCCACGCTGCGACGTGGCGCGCCTGAGCACCGCCTCGGCCGCGTCCAGGTCAGCACGGGCCTGGTCCAGATCGACCTTGGCCAGGACCTTGCGATCGATCAGCGCCTCGACGCGCTCGAGATTCAGGCGAGCAAGACGTGCCCGCGCGTGGAGCTCGTCCACCGTGTTCGCCAGGTCCGTATCGTCGAGCCGGGCAAGGACCTGCCCCTCGCGGACCTGGCTGCCTTCATCGACGGCGATCTCGACCAGATTTCCCGCGACCCGCGGCGCGATCGGCAGCATCACGGTGGGCTCCACGGTGCCGGTCGCATAAATCGCCTCCACCGCCGGTCCGCGGGTCGGTTGGACTACGGCGACCGCGATTGGCGCGGTGCGCCACCAGAGCAATCCACCGGCGGCGATCAGCAGGCCGACGGCGAGGGTCGCAATCCATCCTTTCCGCATGGCTCACCCTTTCAAATGGATTCGCATTTCCGGGGCGCATTGTAGGGCCGCCGGCACGTTTTACGGTGGGGGGACAGCACCACGCGACAGGTGTTTGCTTCTGTTGTAATGGACCAAATGATGGTCTATTCTGGCAAGTGAACAAACCTTGGCCGTGGCCATCTATGGAGTCCCCGATGGAGATTTCAGTCACCGAAGCCAAAGGGCAGCTGACAGAGCTGGTACGTCGCGCCGAAGCTGGAGAAGAGGTGATTCTGACCCGCCACGGTCATGCAACCGTTCGCCTGGTCCCCATCAAGGCAGTCCCGGACAGAAAGACCCGGCGGGCATTACTAGAGGCTTCAAGGGGGTCCGCGTCCGCGACGATGGGTCCGAGCGCTGCGCGTAGCCAGGATTTTCTCTACGGCAACGATGGCCTCCCGGCATGATCGCGATCGACACTTCGGCCCTGATGGCGATCCTCCTTAATGAGGCGGACGCGGATGCCTGTATCGCGGCACTCGAAACCGAAGAGGATATTCTGATCTCTGCAGGCACGGTGGCAGAGGCACTGATTGTTTCCGCACGCCGTCACGTGGGGGAAGAAATGGCATGCCTGATCGACGGGCTTGGGTTTGAAGTGGTGCCCGTGACCGCGGCCTCAGCCCGCCGCATCGCGTTGGCCTACGAACGGTGGGGGAAAGGCATGAGCCCCGCGGCCCTCAATTTTGGGGACTGCTTCGCCTATGAGGTGGCCAGGGAACGTAGCTGCCGTCTGCTCTTTGTCGGCAACGACTTCACGGGAACCGATATCCAAGCCGTGCTTTGAGCTTCGTAGATGTCCCCGGAGCTTCGTCGGAGCTCCTAGGGCGACGATCCCATCGGCAAATTGTGCTGAGCGAAATCTGCCCAACGGAAGTCGGCGCTTCTACGCCAAGATCGCAAAGCTTTTCAATAGCGTATCCAGCGCGTGGGGCGCACTCCGGCGGTGATTGGGATGCAGCCGCAAGCGATTTGTATTTCTTGGCGTACTTGGAGCCTTTGCGGCTCCGATTGCCGGATCTAGGTTAAAGCGCCCAGCGCAGGATGGCTGCGACCGGCTTGCCGGACTCCGGCATGCCCTCCGCACGGACCGCCAGCACGTGCCCACCGGAGGCAAGCACGCGCCGGGCGACCTCGTCGGCAACGCCGTAGCTGTCCGCGCCCGCCGAGTCTGCGTGGACGACGGTGCCATCGGTCTCGCTGACGGTGCCGTGGACCGTTTGATCCATGTCGACGAGCAGGCTTGCGACGGCCCCGAAGGTCGCCGCGCGTGCCGCCCGGGCGAGATCCGTCGTCGCGCGG
The DNA here is from genome assembly GCA_041736365.1 of Chromatiaceae bacterium. GTDB lineage: Bacteria > Pseudomonadota > Gammaproteobacteria > Chromatiales > Chromatiaceae > JBGSTR01. The sequence goes on from JBGSTR010000706.1 coordinate 4,246, forward strand.
TCCTCGTTTAGGCGGGCGGTGTAGAGCGCGTGCCAATCGGCGATCTGCGCCCGGTAGAGGCCGTCGAGGATCTCGCGCGCGGCGCTCGCCAGCTCGGCATCGCTGAGGCGCTCCGGATTCCCCTCGATGCCCTGGACGGCGAGGTGGGGGTAGCTATTGACCGAGCGGTAGATGGCCCCGAGCGACTCCACCGCAGCGAGCACCATGGGGGCGGAGCTCCCCGCCAGGACCCCGCGCAGGGCGACGTCGACCTTGCGGGCATATTGGCTCAACCGGACCTTCTTGCCTTCGCTCCCGCCGATGCGTCCGCTGTAGGAGCGGGTGGCAATGCTGGCCTTGCCGACGGACGAGGCGGCATCCGCGGGCATGCCGGGCACCGACACGGTCGCCGCCGGCAGATCCTTGGAGACCTCGACGAGACGCACGCTCCCGTCGGCCAGTGCCAGGACGAAGCCCGCGTTGCAGAAATTCGTCGAGCGCAGGAGCGGCTTGAGGTGAAAGCGGTCCGCGACCATCGCCATGGGCTCCAGGGCATTCGGCACCCGGAAGGTCCGCAGGTTTTCCGGGGTCGCGTAAACGACGAGTCCGTGCGCCAGGTGGCGCCAGAAATCGTCGTCGTCGATTAGGTCGTCCAGCTCCTCGGTCAGCGGGCCGACGCGGCGCTTGTCGGCGCCTGCGGCCTCGAGCTGGCCGATGGCCTCTTTGGCGAGGTTCTTCAACAGGATGCGATCCGCATCCGTGTCCTGAGTCAGGGGCGTGGTCGGCAGGAAGATCGAAACGCCAATGTCGCCGCGCCAGCCGGCAAGGTCGGTGTAGTCGTCGGTCGTGGGAATGTCGAGATAGAGCATCGGGTCGCCTCCAAACGGTGCCAGTCGGTGGGAAGGAGTGACGATGAGCAGCCGACCGCCATCGATTCGAGGCGCCGGATCGCCGATCCGGCCGAGGTCGGCCGCTTAGACTTGTGAGGGTGCCGATGGGATAGATCAATCGACCTCGCGAACCGCGGAGGTTCGGCGATAATCACACCGGTGAAACGGTGGCCCACCATCCCGGAGCGATGAGCGGGGAACGCCCACCCAGTCTCTCCGAGGACGACGCCGATGCGACAGCCGCGGCGTGCCTGGCACGGGTCTCAGGGCCAGCTGACCCCGCTCTTTACTCGGATGTCAAGCGGGTGGAGCGGCGACAGGACACTGGCCCTGTCGGTATTTCTCGGCGAGAGCAGGACCGGGGAAGCTGGGCGTCCCGCTTTAGCGGATTTCGCGACGCGACGCGCAATCGGAGAGGGGAGCTAGAACGTAGGTAAACGGGCGCTGTTCGCCGTAGGCTCGGCCAGCTACCGGTGCGTGAACCACGCGCGATACCCGGTGCCCAGGACGGTCGGCGGCGCCTGGGTCGAGGCCCCTTCGCTGGCACCGAAATCGGCGGCAGATTCGGCAGAGCGGGCGCTGCACAACACGACGTCGATCCGGTGGGATATCAATCGTGCATAGACACGCAGGTTCGATACCCCCAGTTTCGACGCTTCCTCTACGCTCTTGTAGGTGGAATTGCTGATCATAGAGACGGCTCCGGCGGCGCAGATGCTGCTTGTGCTGCGCCGCAGCATTTCTTCAGCGCAACTTACGCCTCGGATCGGGTCGCTGTCAATAACCCTCGGCTTCGGGCCGTTAACGCGCGGGAACCGATCGAGCGAAGGGTCAGACACTGCGGCCCGTGCCTTTGCCGCGACGTGGCGGGTAGTACCGCCATGCGAGGAGGACCAGTGCCCCAAAGGCTGTGTACGCAACCGCGAACACCCAGAACGGGGCCTCGAAGTAGACGAGCTTCTGGACCCAGTGCTCGATGAAGCTCTTCTCGTAGGCAGGCCAGCCGGCTTGGACGCGGAGCCAGGATTCGAGCGTTGTGAGCGGACAGAGTTGCCCCAGCCAAGCTTGAGCGACGACGAAGGCTATGGCAGCCAGATGCGCCAGCCGAAACCACCAGCCGTTGACCCACCGCCACCGGAGCCAGTTTCCTGCCACCACCACGACCAGCCCTCCCACGACGAACAACACCACTCCGAAGTGGAAGAGGAGGACGGCATCGGCGAGTATCTGGTACGGCACGAAGGGTGCTGCCTAATGCGGAGGCTCTTTCTTGGACAGGTTACGCAACTTGTCTCTGTTCTGAATACGCTGGCCTACGTTCGATACTTGGATGGTATCTAAATCCTGCCATCGGCGCCTGGAGCTTTTCAATAAATAGCCTCGCGCGACTTTCCGGCGATCTTGCTGCGCCGCTCTCGTTAATTGGAGTAACGGTGACAGATTCTGATCGGGCCGCAAATATTCTTCTGGCGCTTCGCTGCTGCCATACTCTTGGTCGCGCTATCGAGCCCCTTAGTTCTCTTATTTCTCCGCCTGCGCCCGCTGCCGGCCGTCAGACCAGGCGTCGGGCGAGCGCCAGTTCTTCCGGGGTCGTGACGTGCAGGTTCGTGGGTTCGCCCGGCACCACCACCACGCGGGCGCCGAGCGCGGCCACCATCGCCGAATCCTCCACGCCGTCCGCACCACCGGAATGCGCCCGGCGCAGCAGTCCGGCAGCGAACGCGTGCGGCATCTGCACGAGCACGTGCCCGTCCCGGGGCAGGCCGCCCGTCCGGGTGCCGTCGGCG
>JBGSTR010000719.1:0-1881 GCA_041736365.1 Chromatiaceae bacterium
CCCAGGCCACCGTGCGCGCCCGCGACGGCTTGATTACGCCCGACCTGCTGGAATCGGCCACCGCGGGGGACGAGCCGGGCAGCGTGGCTACCGGCGGCGGCACTCCAACCCCGCACGGCGAGACGCCGCGCACCCTGCATCAGGTGGAAGCCGAGCACATCCAGCACGTCCTTGACTACACCGGCGGCCACAAGGGTCGCAGCAGCGAGATTCTCGGCATCTCACGGCCCGCCCTCGACCGCAAGATCGCGAAGTACGGCCTGCGCCTGCCGGAACGTTGATTCGGGGCGCAACCTGTGCTCGTGCGCAGTGGCGGGACTGTAACGATCCATTCCATTGGATAGAACGGATCGTTACGACGTTTCATCACGGTGATGCCCGCATCTTGGGCCTAATAGTCATATTAAACATGTAGTTGAATACTGGCACGTTGCCTGCGTAAGGGCCTGGTGAGTCCAACCATTCACCAGGAGCATGCCTTGACTGCCGTCGCCGCTACTGCCGATCACGATCCGTCCGCCATCCCGTCCCACGCAGAGGGTCATTGTTTCGACACCCTGTTTCGGCGCTACTCGCGTGAGCTCCATCGCTACGCCTATCGACTCTCCGGCAACGTCCATACCGCCGAAGATCTGGTCCAGGACAGCCTGCTGCGTGCCTGGCGGTCGCTGGATCGACTGCACGATCCGGGTGCGCTGAAGGGCTGGCTCTACACCATCGTGCGGCGGGAGAATGCACGCCGTTTCGAGCGTTTCCAGCCCAAGGAGAGCGCGGTGCCGACGGATGAAGTCGCCGCCACCCGCAAGACCTACGACACGTCGCCCGAGGCCTTCGTGGTGCGTCGTGCCGTTCAGGCGCTGCCGGCGGAGTACCGTGAGCCACTCGTCCTCCAGGTCGTCCACGGATACTCCCAGCAGGAGATCGCCGATCGGCTGGGTCTGACCTCCGCCGGCGTCGGTACGCGTCTGTTTCGCGCCCGGCGCAAGCTCCGCGACGCGCTTGGGGAGCGGGAGTGAGCCGCACCCCGGCACGAGGCGCCGATGGGCGGCCCGTGCCGCGGGTGCTGTTGGTGGAGGATGATCCCGCATTGACCCAGATGCTCGCCTGGGAGCTTGAAGAACAGGGGGTGAGTCTCAGTATCGCCCGCTCCCGAGCGGCCGCCTTGGCGCTGACGGCGAAGGCCGCGTTCGACCTCGCGGTCGTGGACGCCGACCTGCCAGACGGCGACGGTGTATCGCTCGCCGAGGCCCTGGCGCGGGCGAATCCCGAGTCCATCGTGGCGATCTGCAGCGGGCGCCACGGCATCGCCGGAGGCTCGCGTCGCCCGCCCGCGGTACATGTCGTTCTGACCAAACCGGTTTCGGTACGCGACCTACTGTCGCTGCTGCGGAGCGGCTAAACGTGCTGAAGCCGCTCGGAGGTCTCCCGATGCGACACTATGCCGCACTGCCGCGAGCCTTCGTCGCCGGCCACATAACCGCATGATTCCAATATAAATACGGCTTCTCGCGTAGCGGCCGGCGAGGCCGCCTCCCGCCCTTTAGGTAGTTCCACTCCCACGAGTTGGTTATAACCGCCGAGCACCGGTGGACGATGCCGTGCCGCGAGGCAGCGAATCTGTTCGCTCGCGGACGGTGCGTACGCGACCGATGTACCCGCTCGGCGGTGGTATCCAAACAATTCAGCCCGCAACACCCCGATGATCCGCCGGCAAAGCACCGTTCTCCGGTGGGCCAAGCCCGGATCCTCGGCCGACAACCAGGAGACGCAACCATGTGCGATCAAGAACATGACCAGGGACGCCGCGGCGTCCTGAAGATGCTCGGTGCCCTCGGCGTGGCCGGGGTGGCAGGCGTGGCGGGTGCCGCCGAGGTCGCCGGG
>JBGSTR010000736.1:0-2061 GCA_041736365.1 Chromatiaceae bacterium
GACCGAGATCTGCCACGGCCAGCCCTCGATGGTGGCGAGGTTCGTCAGGTCGTACGTCGCGTACGCGACCAGGCCGAGGAACGCCCCCGTGGCGAGCGCCCGCGCCAGCGAGCCTGCCCGCGCCGCCGGCAGGGTCACGAAGAACACGATGCCGGCGATATAAAGCAAGTAGAAGACGATCGCGGCCGCCCAGTTCACCTGGTCGGCGAGCAGGCCGCCGAGATGGCGGCGGTAGAAGCCCCGGGCGAGGACCCCGAGCCAGAGCATGTCGATCGCGAGCAACGCGGCGGTGGAAACCACATAGACCTTCAGCCAGCCAGTCATGAGCCTATCTCCCTCCGGAGCCCGTGGCGGGGCTCCTCGCGGTTTGCTGCCAGCGGTCGCGCCCCGGGAAGGCCCCGAGCGCACCGCGAAATGCACCAGCAGGGGAAACAGAAACGTGCCAGGCCCGCAGATTCGGTGATTTCGGGAGAGCGCGCGAGTGCCCGCGGGACGGCAGCGCGAAGGGCGGTGCCGCGGCGCACTGGGGAAGCGAAACACCGGATGTGTGAACCACGTTTTGCGCCGTTTCCGGCGAGCTGGTGCCGGAGGCCGCGACCGTGAGGCCGACTACCACGGGCGAGATGCCGAAGGACAGGGCCAGCCTGGAGGCGCCTCGCACCAGCAGTTCCGCCCCGAGCACCAGGGCGATGAGTCCAGTAATGAAGCCAAGCAACCGGCTTTCTCCGTCAGAACAATTCGCGCAGCATTTCTTCCACCTCGAAGCCCAGCACCAACAGCCAGGCCAGCATCGCCACCCCCACCCCGGCGGCGGCGATGTCCTTGATGATGCCAATCTTCTCGTCGTGCCGGGTCTCGACGAAATCGCACAGGGCCTCGATGGCGCTGTTCATGATCTCGGCCACCAGCACCAGGGCGGTGACGACGATGATCAGCAGGGCATCGACCCAGTCCCGGGCATACAGGGCCGCGGTCAGCACCAGGACGGACGAGATCAACTTCCAGGCAACGCTGAAGTCGTAGACCACCGCGTAGCGCAGGCCCTTGAAGATCGTGCGCAGCTTGCGCAGCGGATGGTAGCCCGGCTCGCCGGTACCTAGGAACTTGTGACGCATGCACCACCTCCCGAATCGCCCCGTTTTCCCCGCAGCCCCGGCCCGAACATCAGAACGTCAAGGCCCGCTACCCAGGGGATCGCCGCGACCAGGCCGACGAGGACGTCGCTAGGGTAATGCACCTGGAGGTGGAGGCGGGACCCACATTCCGCACATCGCGGGCGCGATTTCTCTGAACTGGGTGTCGGGTAGGCCTGGGCGGTTGCCCGCCCAGGCCCCCCACAGATCCGGACGTGTAGGTTTCCCGCATCTAACGTTGTTAACAACATTAGATGCTTTATGTTGCGAAGCCGGTTATGTGGTGAGGTGGGCGAGGATGGGGGCGGGCCAGGGTCCGAGGACTCATCTTTGCCACATAATCCCACCTGCGCGGTCCCGGCTACAGAGACGCGAGGAACGCCATCAGGTCGTTGGGCTTCCGCCAAGCGGGCGTGCGGTCGGAGCCACTGGGCGTCCATGTGTCGAGCGCCCTTGCCTTCATTTCGATGTCGATTTCCACTCAGGTGTTGGTGGTATCGAGCGAGACGTGGCCAAGCCCGCCGCGGATCGTGTTGATGTCGACACTGGACCGCAGCAGGTGGACGGCGGTCGTGTGTCGGAGGGTGTGCGGGCTGATGCGCTTTTCCCGTAGGGAGGGGGCGGTGTCGGTCGCCTTCGCGACCGCGCCCGCGCCACCAAGGGCTCGCCTCGGGACTTGGTGGGTTCGGGCGAGATTCTCCCTGCCTGTCCGGGCGACAGGCACCGGGACCTTCTCAGGGAAGCGGGATCCACCGCCCGCCGAGAGCCCATCGCAGCCGGGGCACCGTTCGGCTCAGCTTCCCGTGGCCGGCACGACGGAGCATCCGTCGCGTCATGGCCCGCGCACCATGCAGGCCGTCTCGAAACGTCCTGGCAGCTCGGCGCGGCCTGGTAGCCGCAGCCCGTCACACCTCCGGTCGCGCCTCGA
>JBGSTR010000758.1:0-5678 GCA_041736365.1 Chromatiaceae bacterium
GGCCACGTCCTCGACCAGCACCATCTCCGCGCCGTTCTCGCGCAGACCCACCGCGCCCGGATTGTTGCCCAGCTCGATGTCGATATGCTTCAAGACGTGGCTGTAGGTATTGGCACCGTCGGCGAATTCGCGCTCGCCGGGGCAATCGGAGCTCTCGCGCCAAAAATCGATCACCGGCTTCACGCTCGGCCGCGCGGCGACCGAGCAAGTGGACTCGTCCACCGTCGCCGTGGGGACGCAATCGGCGAGCGAGGATGGGTAATCCGCGCACGCCTGGAATCCCGGCGAGCCGTCCAGCAGGCGGATCGTCACCCGACCGCGCGCGGAGCCGACCAACTCATAGCCCCGATCGCCGGTCGTGCTCATCGCTAAGGTGTCGCTCACCAAATAGGTGCCGCTGGGAAAGAAGGTCGGCTTGTTCGCCGCAAACGCAGTCTTGATCGCCTTGCGGATCTGCAGGGTGGAATCGCTCGTGCCGGTCGGGTCCGCACCATAGTCGAGCACATTCACGAAACCGAGCGCTCTGACGTCCGCGGCCGAAGCCGCCGTCACCCATACAGCGCCTGCGAATAGGACGAGGGCGGTCGCTAGAAACGAGCGCATTGGAATACGAAACGGCTTGGACACGGCTGCTACTCCTTATAATTTCAATTTACGTTCTGGAACAAACAACCATATGGGCCAGTTCCCAAACCGGCGGGCGTTTCTCCTTTTGAATGTGGATGTATCGCGGAGGCCGAGCGGATGCTTGATTGGCCCTGACGTAAATCGCGGAACCTCGTTGACGAGGTCGGCCGCAGGTTAATGGTGATGCGCTTCAACACGCGGCGGGAAGGCTGCTTCACCAGGATCGGGGCGCTGGCTAATACGGCGGGGGCGGTCGAGAGAACCGAGTGCATCGGGATGCGAGGCAGCGTGAGCACAATGACTTCTTCCATCGAACCGGCCTATTGGAAACAGTGACCGAGCACAGGGGCGCAGAGGCACGATCTCCAATTCACCTTTCACCGGGCACGCACTTCTCCGGGGCGGCCATGCGACCACCCTCCTGAATACAATTAGTGACCCACTTCTACCAGCTCCAACCGAAGCAACGAGGTTGGGCGGATTGTTTTCCGCTATGAAAGAAGCACACGCACGAGGGGGGTTCAACCAAGGAAATCGCTGGATTTCTATGTATCTTTTTAAAGTGTGATCAAGCTCACAAATTTTTCTTTAAAAAACCGAGATGGCGGGGAGGAGCCGGTTGCGACCCGTGCCCATCGGTCGGGGCCGCGGCTGTCGGCGGCGCCAGTCCCAGCGGCGCGCTCGGGTCGCTTAAGGCGCTGGAAGAATGCCGGACCGTCCCTGCCCCGGACGGGATACGCAAAAGTATCATCGTTCCCCTTAGAAGGCGGCTGGCGGACATGCAGGGCACAAAGCGTTGAAGGCGGATCAGACTGGCGGGCTCGCCACGCGGTGGTTGGCGACTAAGGGGACGCCTGGAATACCGGGCGTGAATTCCTGCGCGAGATTGCGGGCGCGAGTCGCAGGTCGCGCCTACGATTGGGGCGAAAGTCCCCGCGCCCCGCGGATGTCGGAAGGATTCGGAGTCGCATCCGAATCCCTGTGGTCGGACTTTCGAACGGCTTACTTCCGGAGCGGCCAGAGCTCCGGGTCGCCCGAGTCCGGATCGACGGCGATGATGCGATGGTTGTTGGTATCGGCAATCAGAATCCGCCCCTGCATCACCGCCAGCCCGCCGGGCTCGTTCAACTCGGTGTCCGCGCGCCCGGCGAGCCGGTCGCCCGGCTTCCCGGTGCCGAGGATCGTGGTCACCTTGCCGGCGCCGAGGTCGATGAGCTTGATCCTGTGGTTGTAGGTATCGGCGACGACCAGCCGTCCGTCCGGCAGAGCGGCAATTCCGGAGTCATGCTGCAGCAGCGCCGTCTTCAGGCTCCCGTCACGATCGCCGAACTCGAACAGGCCCTTGCCGACGACGTTTTCGACGCTGCCGGGCGGGCCTAGGCGAACGCGCCGGATCGCCGAGGCCTCCGCATCGGCCACGTAGAGATCGGAGCCGACCAGCGCCAGACCGCTCGGTTGGCTAAAGCTCGCCTCCTCCAGGTCTCCGGTGGCAATACCCTCCCGGCCGGAGCCGGCGTAGGGCCGGATTCGGCCCGCTGGCAGATCGAGCGCCCAAATGCGATGGTCACCGGCCATCGCGATATATGCGGTGTCGGCCTCGATCGCCAGATCCCAGGGCGAGCGCAGGTCCATGCGCAGCGCATCCTGCCCCGAGTCCTCGTGACCGAGCCCGATGCGGCCCGTTCCGGCCAGCGTACGAACCTCACCGCTCCCCGAGTCGACCCTACGGATCGCGTGGTTGCCGGTATCGGCGACCAAAAGGGCGTCAGCGCCAAACGCCACTCCCTGCGGCGCATTGAATTGTGCCTGCCCCGCCGGGCCGTCCCGCAAGCCGGGCTCGCCGTCGCCGACGAAACTCTGGATGCGACCATCGGCGGCCGCCAGGATGATGCGATGGTGCAGGGTGTCGCTGACGGCAACACGCGTCCCGTCCGGGGAGACGGCGATCTTTCCGGGTGCGGCGAGCAACGAGTCGGCGAACCGCTTCTTCTCCAAGGCGATGGGCAGCGGGCGGTCGTCGATCTGGCCCTTATACTCACCGAGCAGACGCTCGATGGCCCACGCCAGCCGGGTCTCGTTGCCTTCGCCACTGACCTTACCCACCCAGCTACCGTCCGGCGCGAACACCGCCAGCGTAGGCCAGGCGCGAATGCGGTAGTGATCCATTAGGGTCCAGTCCGGGTCGTTCAGGATCGGGTGCCGGCGATCGAGCCGCACCACGATATTGCGCAGGGTCTCGATATTCTTTTCGTTGTCGAACTTGGGCGTGTGGACCCCGATGATCGCCAGTCGGTCGCCGAATCGCTGCTCCAGGTGCCGCAGCTCCTCGGCGACGTGGATACAATTGATGCAACCGTAGGTCCAGAAGTCGAGGATGACCACCTTGCCCTTGAGGTCGGTGGTGGTCAGCGGTCGCTCGACGTTCAGCCACTGCAGGTTCCCCGGCAGCAGCAACGCCCGTCCGTCGCTCGAGGCCGCTTCCTTTTCCGCGGCGACCGCCTGACCCATGAGCCCGACCGATAAGAACAACAGCACCCACAGGTGCCAGAACATTTTCATCATCATCGCCATGCTCGACTCCGAAGCTACCGGCGCCGGAGCGTTCGACCGCCCTGACCGGGGTGAATTGAACCTAGAAAGAGCAGTTGGACGGCCGTCAGGGTGGGTCCCGCGAGGTGTCCAGCAAGGCACAACGACGCGGAACAGTGATTCTATTCCAAGGAGTTGTAACGCAGCTGGGCGCCGCGCGTGGCGTGCCCCGGCGGCCGTAGCGCCGTTCACCCTGAGGGTGCCTCCCGAGTTGCTGCTGAACTTCAAGAACCTCAGATGCTTACATGTATGACGAAGCGGTCAACTGCTCTTTCTAGGTTGAATGGTTGATCCGCGACTTGCACCGCCGCATGGCTCCCGCCCGGCGTCGCGGGACGGCGTGCGGCGCTCGGCGCTCGGTGTCCTCTACGGACCGGCGGTGCCGAGTGATTATTGCGCCGCCGGTGGGGATCCCGGTCGGTCGGCCGAACCGAGCCTTGACCAGCGAGCCAGTCGTTGGGAGATGTGGTCGACACCGCGCGCCCGCAACGCCGGTCCAACGACGTTTCCGAGTCGGGTCGGCTGATCGCGCCCGGCGTTGCTGCCAAGCAATAGGGACGGATCTCGCCGAGATGCGGGCACGCATCGAACCGAAAAGATGCGCGAAGGTTGAGCTAGCCGGGAGAAGGTTTGCGGCCGAATAGCTCGGTCAGATGCCGCAGGTCGGCGACGACCTCGGGCGCCAAACGATCCGCGGAAACCCTCCAGGTCCAATTTCCCCGCTCGCTACCGGGTCGATTCATGCGCGTGTGCGCGCCGAGACCCAAAACATCTTGCAATGGGAACACCGCATACCGTGCCACCGACGCCAGGGCGCAGCGGATGAAGGCCCGGTTGATCCGGTTGGCGTCGGTATCGAGGTAGTCGCAGACCCGCGTCCGCACTCCCTCCGACGCCGCGTCCCACCAACTGCACAGCGTATCGTTGTCGTGCGTGCCGGTGTAGACCGCCAGGTTGTAGCGATGATTGTGGGGAAGGTACTCCGGCTTGCCGAAGCCGCCCTCCTCCGGCTCGAAGGCGAATTGGAGGATCGCCATGCCGGGGAGATCCAGTCCGTCCCGCAGTGCCTCAACGTCGGGGGTGATCACGCCGAGGTCCTCGGCGATCAGCGGCAAGTCCTCACCCAGTGCGGAGCGCAGGACGCGGAACAAGTCGGCGCCCGGGGCCGGAACCCAGCGCCCCTTTACCGCCGTTTCCTCGTCGGCGGGGATCTCCCAATAGCCGGCGAATCCGCGGAAGTGATCCACACGCACGATGTCGACCAGCTCCAGCATCCCCCGCAGGCGATCGACCCAAAAGCGGTAACCGTCCGCCGCCAGCACGTCCCAACGGTACAGTGGGTTGCCCCAGCGCTGGCCGGTGGCGCTGAAATAATCGGGCGGCACCCCGGCAACCACGGTCGGCTGCCCGCGGTCGTCGAGCCGGAACCATTCGCGGTGGCTCCAGACCTCGCTGCTGTCGTGCGCGACGAAGATCGGAATGTCGCCGATCAGCCGCACCCCGCTCGCGTTCGCATAGTCGCGCAGGGCCTGCCACTGATTGAAGAAGACGAACTGAACGAAGCGCTGCCGCTCCAGCTCCGGCGCATGCTCGCTCGCCCACTGCTGCAACGCCGCTCGGTCCCGAAGGGCGAGCTCGGGCCGCCACTCGGTCCAGGCGCGCGCCGCGTGGGCATTCTTCAGGGCGGCGAACAGGACATAGTCGTCCAGCCAGTTGGCATGGCGGGCGCGAAAGGCCGCGAGCTCGGCGTGTTGCTGCGCCGTCGCGTGGTCCTGAAAATGCTTGAAGGCCTTGTCGATCAGTGCCCCTTTCCACGCTCCGACCGCGCCGAAGTCGACCCGATCGGCGGAAAACCGAGGTGGGCTGAGGTCGGCATCTTCGAGCCAGCCTTCCCTCGCCAGACCTTCCGGACTGATGAGCAGCGGATTGCCCGCGAACGCCGACAGGCACTGATAGGGAGAGTCCTGGTAACCGGTCGGTCCCAAGGGCAGCATCTGCCACAGACCCTGTCCGGCATCGCGCAGGAAGTCGACGAAGCGAAAGGCCGCGGGGCCAAGATCCCCGATCCCGAAGGGACCGGGAAGTGAGGTTGGGTGAAGCAGGACGCCGCTGGTCCGGTGCAATGGAATCATTGGCTGATGCCCTCCAAATCACATCGGCGCGATCGGAACCGCCTACTGTAATGATTGAACCGGCACATCCCTGTGCCGCACTTGGTTTTGCCAGTCTAGATCACTTGCGCTCGACCGCGTCAAGGAAGGTCTGTCTGGCGCTGGAGGATCCCGCTCGCTCCGCCTCCTGGACCAGACGCCACGCGCGATCCATGTCCCCGCTGGCCACGGACTCGCGGATCATGCGGTCGTACATGGTCCGGGTCTCGCTCAGCATCGGCTGGGTCCCCGACGGGGTGCTTGCGGCCTTGCCGCGACTCGGAGCCGGCGTCTGGGGGCGAGGCGTCGGCG
>JBGSTR010000794.1:0-2164 GCA_041736365.1 Chromatiaceae bacterium
CGCCGACGCACCTGATCGCCAGCCGCGACGCCGCTCGCTTGCGTCCGGCATCGGGCCGCGCGCCCACGGGTTCGGGATGTGGTATTCGTTCGCCTCGCCCGGACTGTTTGTCGGAGCCCCGCGCGAGGCTATTTTCCGGGACCGACGGCATGCTATTTTAAAAGGCTTTGATAAACTCGGGTGCCTCCCCTGGATGGATGTGAAGGACCGAAGGCTGCCGAGCTTTGATTGGCCGGTGCGCGTGTACTACGAGGACACCGATGCAGGCGGCGTCGTCTACTACGCCAACTACCTGAGATACATGGAACGGGCGCGTACCGAGATGCTGCGCGCGCGCGGTTGCGAACAGGATCGCCTGCGTCTGCGTGAAGGCGTGCTCCTCGTGGTACGCCGCGTCGAGATCGACTATCGCTTGCCCGCCCGATTCAACGACCTTTTGACGGTCTCCGCGCAGCTAGAAGGCATCGGCGGCGCCAGTCTCACCTTCGCGCAAGCGATCGTGCGCGACAGCGACGGCGCCTTGATCTGTAGCGGCAGCGTCAAGGTTGCCTGCGTGGCGGCCGAAACCCTGCGCCCCATCCCTTTGCCGGCGGCCTTGTTATCCGAAATCGGGCTTGCGGAGATTGTGAAATGAGCTCTGATCTGTCGCTGTTGAATCTGGTCCTGCACGCCAGCTTCGTCGTTCAATTGGTCCTGATGGTGCTGATCGTGGCGTCGGTGATGTCCTGGACCCTGATTATCGACCGGCGCCGCATCCTCGGCGGGGCGCGCAAGAGCGCCGACGCCTTCGAGGAGCGCTTCTGGTCCGGCGGCGATCTCAGCGCCCTCTACAAGGACCTCAGCGAGGACGGCAAGGGCAACCAGGGTCTGGCATCGATCTTCCGCGCCGGGTTTAAGGAATACGTGCGCCTGCGCAAGACCGAAGGCAACGACATGATGGCGATCCTGCAAGGCTCCGAGCGCTCCATGCGCGTGGCGCTGAGTCGGGAGATGGACCGTCTGGAGTCCCATCTGTCGTTCCTCGCCACCGTGGGCTCCACCAGCCCCTATGTCGGCCTGTTCGGAACCGTCTGGGGCATCATGCATTCGTTCCACGCGCTCGGAAATGTCGATCAGGCCACCCTGGCTCTGGTCGCCCCGGGGATCTCCGAGGCCCTGGTGGCCACCGCCATTGGGCTGTTCGCCGCCATTCCGGCGGTCATCGCCTACAATCGCTACTCCTATCAGGTCGAGCGACTCAATAGCCGCTACGAGGAATTCGTGGAGGAATTCTCCACGCTGCTGCAGCGCCAGGGCCGTGGCTGATCGCCAAGGGAGTCCCGCGCCATGATGAAACGCACCCGCAGCCGCAACCGTCGCCGGCCGATGTCGGAAATCAACGTGGTGCCATACATCGACGTGATGTTGGTGCTGCTCGTGATCTTCATGGTTACGGCACCGCTAATCACCCAAGGCGTGAAGGTCAATCTCCCGCAGGAAAAGGCCGGCGGCATCGCGAGCCCGACCACCGAGTCGGTGGTGATCACCGTCGACCAGTTCGGCGACTACTACATCGACGTCGGCGACGAAAAACATCTGCCGGCCAGCGATCAAATCCTCTATGACCGCATCCGCACGGTGCTCGAGTACCGGCGCGAGACGCCGGTCTTGGTGCGCGCCGACAATCAGGTGGATTACGGCCGCGTGATCCGAGCCATGGTGGTGGCCCAAGCCGCCGGGGCGCCGGAGGTCGGCTTGATCACCGCACCGCCGGCGCGCCGTGATCGCTGACCATGTGGCAAGTCCTGAGGCAAGACCCGAGGGCCTTCTACTGGTCGCTGGGACTGCACGTGCTCTTCGCGGTGCTGCTGTTCGTCAGCGTCCAGTTCGTAAGGGATCCCACCGAAGCCGGGAATAAGCCGAAGGTGGTCCAGGCCACCATCGTCGCCGATCGGGCGCTCGAGGAGATGGTCGCCGAGGTACAGGCCGAGCTCAATCGGCGACCGGCCGAACCGGAACCCGAGACCCCGCCAAAAGTCCAGCCCCCGCCGATCGAGCCCGAGCAGCCGGCGGAGCCGAAGCCCGACGCGGCCGAGGCGGAGCTTGAGGCTCAGCGCCGAGCAGAGGAGCTGAAGGCCCAACGCCAAGCTGAAGCCGAGGCCCGGCGCCAAGCGGCGGAGCTGGA
>JBGSTR010000798.1:0-10168 GCA_041736365.1 Chromatiaceae bacterium
GCCGCGGTGGTATGGGACGGTCCGTCCGTGGAGGGAATGGGGCAGGCCTGGCACGACAACCCGCCGGTGCGCGAGCTGGTGCAGCGGATCACCGGCCCGCGGGTAAGCGATGCACAGGCGCAGCAGGCCATCGATGCCTTCGCCCAAGGGTTGCCCGCCGGCGAGAAGGACCGGATGCTGACGCTTGCCTTCGCCGGGGTGCTGGAGACCCTGAATCAGGATCGCAAGATGCTGATGTCCGGAATCGATCGCTACTCGCGCGATCAGGCGCGCCGGGCGGAGGCTTTGGGCAAGGAGCTGGACGAAATGGTCCGGCTGGAGCAGGACGGCTCCGACGCCGGTCGCCAGCAGCTCGAGGCCTTGAAGCATCGGCTGGAGCTGGAGCAAAGGATGTTCGACGAACGGGAGAAGACGATTCCTTATCTCTGCTCTCGCCCGGTTGCGGTCGAGCAGCGGATCGGCGTTTTGGCGCGCGCGCTGGCCGGCTATCTCGACTAATGGCCCGGGGGTGCGGGCTCGGCCGCGGCCACCGGAAGCTCGGCCGCCTCCCACCCCGTGGTCCCTTCCGGATACCAATAGACGCGGGTGTAGCCATAGCCGATGGCGCGGCGTGCCGCGTTCCACGACATCCAGCAATCCTCAAGGCAGTAGACAACGATCGCCTTTGACTTGTCGCCGCCGGTGAGTCGCTCGAGGTTTTCCTTGAAGTAGGACTCAAGCCCGGATGAAAGTTGGCCGTAGCCAACATTGGGCAGCCAAGTCGACCCCGGCAGATTGTGCCGTGGTGGCGGCATCCACAGCGTCGTCGACGGCAGCCCCTCGGGTTTCGGCGGCTCCGGGAGCACGTCGACGAGCACTGGATCATCGGCGGCGATCAATGCGCGCACCGCATCCGTTCCCACGGTTACCGCACCGGCAAGCGCGTCGGGCACCGGGTCGCGAAACCGGTCGATGCGGTATCCATCGGGTGAAAACAGCGCGCCGTCTTCCGCTTCCGCCACAGACTCCGTGTAGGCCGGCGGCGCAAGCGCAAGCGCCAGAACAAGTGCCGCCAGGAGTCGCGCCGCGGTCCTTGCCAGCAACGACGAGCTCATCGGTACCGCGACTCGCGCAATCGGTCTAAGGACCGCCGAGGGTAGGGGTCGTGATCGGCTGATCTTGCTCGTCGAGCAAGGGCACCGCGTACTCGAGCAATATGGCCTGGATCCGGGGGGCGAGACGCTCCAACAGGGCGTTCAGCTCGTGCTTCCATGCGGTCTCCCGATGACGGATGCCCATCGACACACTGAACGCCAGCTGCACCGCGTCTTCCCGTGCGGGCAGTGGGGTCAGGGTCAGAGGCACGCCCTGGAGCTGCGCCGCATAACCCGCGATCGGTCCCCAGACGATGGCGACGTCCAAGTCGCCCTTCGCGACATCGGCGACCGCGTCCACCGCCGGCGCGTAGAGTCGCGTGTCGACGGTGCGCTGGTAGGAGTGGGCATGCTCCATCAGGCCGTAGCGCGTGAGCAGGGTGGCCGGGGGTGTTCCGGCGACCACCCCGATACGCAAGGACTGGAGCTGCGGATCTTGCAGCGATCGAAGCACAAGCCCCGAGTCGGTGCGATAGACCAGGCTGTAGACCGAGCGATAGTAGGGGTTGGTGTTTTGTACCAGCTCGTTGACCGAGGTGATCCCCATGATCAGATCGCACAGGCGCGTCTGCAGGGTGTTGCGGACGAAGCCTACGGTCTGGGGCCACCATCGGTAGTGCAGCGTCAAACCCAGCTCGTCGGTGATCAGCGCGGCGATCCGATTCTCGAAGCCTTCGCGCTTTTCGTTGGAGAAGGGCAGGTTGTTGGGGTCGCCGCAGACGGTGAGATACTCGCCCGCGCGGGCCTCGTGGTCCGCAGCAGCCTCGGCCCGTGGTGGAGCCCAGGCGGCCATCACCAGCAGCGCGAGCAGGGCCAGTGGTCCCCAGCGGCGCCGGTCGAGGGGGATTGCCGCTTTCCGGACGCCGACGGTCATACGCTTCCCCCGTCCGCTGGCACCGGCACGATGCCCGGTAATGGAATTTGCTTTGTCGCGCAAGTGCTTGGCAATGTAGCTCGATAATCGGAGGGCGAACAACCCGAGCTACATGGCGGCATCATTCTTGGGAAACTTGTCGGGTCGATTGGGCCCCAAAACGCCGTCGGAACGCGCCTTCAGGTAGGCATAAAGATCGTTGATATACGGCAATACATTCATGTTGGCGGCGAACGAAGGCATGATCCGCTCATCCGCCCCCTCTCGTCCCTTGATGATGACATCGACGAATTGCTGGTACGTAAGGTCCTGAAGTGACTTCATGAGTGCCGGCGCGTAGGAGCTGCCGAGCCCCGCCGGGCCGTGACATACATGGCATTCCGAGTGATAACGGCGGAAACCGTTGTAGGTCCCGAAGTCGACCTTCGCGCCCTCGGCGTAGTAAGGGGTGGTGGGGGAGAACTGGAAGCTGGTGTAGTCGGCTCGGGCAACGGTGGCGAACACTCCGCAGGCGACCATCAGCGCAGTCGCGCCCGCCTGCAGACGTCGTGCTTTGCATGAAGGCATTGCAAACCTCGTGACTGGGAATTCGTGCGCGGGGTCGCGCGGGGATAAGGTTCCGCCGCCCGCATTGCGCGGGCAGCGGTATTGCCGGTCTTGGTTCGTGCGCCCCGGATTAGTTCGGGAGCTCGAACACGGTCAGCTGACCACCCAGCTGGGTGTAGTCACTCAGTGCGGCATACGCACCAACGGCACCCAAACCGGCGGTCGGATCCGTCAGGCCCGCTGCCATGCCGATACCGGCCCAGCCGCCGAGACCGGAGAGGACGGCGACGTATTGCTTGCCTTTATGGGTGTAGGTATTGACGTTGCCGATGATGCCGGACGGGGTCTTGAACTTGTAAAGCTCCTTACCGGTCTTGGCGTCGACTGCCTTCAGGTAACCCTCCAACGTGCCGTAGAACACCACGCCGCCGGCGGTCGCCAGGGCGCCGCTCCAGACCGAGAACTGCTCCGGATTCGACCACACGATCTTGCCTGCGTCGGCGTCCCAGGCGATGAAGTTGCCCAAGTGGTCGCCGCCCGGTGCCGGATACATGGTGAGGGTCGCACCTACATAGGGCTGGCCTGCCGTGTAGGACACGCGGAAGGGCTCATAGTCCATGCATACATGGTTGGTCGGTACGTAGAAGAGACCCGTTTGCGGCGAAAAGGCGGCCGGCTGCTGGTCCTTGGTGCCGAGCGCGGCCGGGCAGATGCCGGTGGAGTTGACGTCTTCGCCGTTGTGCGCGGTCGAGAACTGGGGAACGACCTGCGGGCGGCCGGTCTCCATGTCGACGTGGGTCGCCCAGTTCACGGCCGGGTCGTACTTTTCGGCCACCAGCAGCTCGCCGGTCACCCGGTCGAGGGTGTAGCCGAAGCCGTTGCGATCGAAGTGGACCAGGGCCTTACGCGGCTGTCCCTTGACCTCCATATCGGTGAGGATCATCTCGTTGATGCCGTCGTAGTCCCACTCGTCGTGGGGCGTCATCTGATAGACCCATTTGGCCATGCCGGTATCGGCATCGCGCGCGAAGACGGTCATCGACCAGCGGTTGTCGCCGGGGCGTTGTACCGGATTCCAGGTGCTGGGGTTGCCGGTGCCGTAGTAGACCAGGTTCAGCTCCGGATCGTAGGAGAACCAGCCCCAGACGGTGCCGCCGCCGATCTGCCATTGATCGCCTTCCCAAGTTGCCGTGCCCGAGTCTTTGCCAACGGGCGTACCGAGATGCGTGGTCTTCTCCGGATCCATCAGGGTGTCGGAGTCCGGTCCCATGGAGTAGCCGCGCCACGCCATGGAGCCGTCCTTGGTATTGTAGGCGGTCATATAGCCGCGCACGCCGAACTCGCCGCCGCTGATGCCGACGTATACCTTGTCTTTCACGACCATCGGGGCCGCGGTCCCGGTGCCGCCCTTGGACGGGTCACCATTGACCACGGACCACTTCTTCTCGCCGGTGAGGGCGTCAAGCGCCACCAGGGTGGTGTCCGCTTGGTATAGGAAGATCATGCCGTCCGCGTAGGCCAGTCCGCGGTTGACGGTGTCGCAGCACATCACCGGGATGACGCTCGTGTCCTGGCGCGGCTCGTAGCGCCAGATGATCTTGCCGTCGTTGTTCAGGTCAAGCGCGAAGACCTTATTCGGGAACGGAGTATGGATATACATCACGTCGCCGAGGACCAGCGGCCCACCCTCGTGACCGCGCAGCACGCCGGTGGAGAAGGTCCACGAAACCTTAAGATCTTTAACGTTCTCGTTGTTGATTTGATCCAGTGCGCTGTAGCGGGTGCTCGAATAGTTCCCGTTGGGCATAACCCAGAGGTTGGGATCTTCTTGGAGCTTCTGCAGCTCGGCATTGGCGAGCACCGGGCCGGCGGCGAGGGAAGTCGCCAGCAGGCTCAGCACCAGGGCGGGTTTCATCAGCTTTGCCATCGTTTTATTGACCTCTGTGGGAGAATGGGTAATTTGAAATTGCGGCGATTGGTGGCGGCCTTCAGACTCCGAATGAGGACGCGAAGAAAGAGACTCCCGGCGCGTTCCGCACGACCGTTGAAATCGATTCCGCTTGCACGGGTTACGTTCTCAATCGAGCGGTACGAGTGCCGTTGATTGACCGCCCCAAGGCGCGGCTCATAGCCACGCAGCAACAGGTGTGCCAATGTGGCCGTGTATTGAGCCGAATCGAGAGATTCGTTCAATGCCGCTGCATGCGGCAATAATGGATCCCGAGTGCGGTTCGTGGGCGATCCCCAAGCCACCTACAACACCAATCTTTTGTTGGCTTGTTAGCAAAGAACCAGATTCCCACATGATTGAATTGACGGTGCTGCGACGAATCAATCGCGAATGACGTGAGTAGGCGGCCCCTTGCCGCGGGCGCAATCGCTCGGCACGATGACCCACTGTGTGCCCGGCGTTCAGATCATGTGTCAAGGATGTGACACTTGCGGGAACGGCGATTGATCGCGTTTGCCGTACGTGCCGGGGGTGACTCGGCGAACCGCGAGCCGACGGAAAGTACGGGAATGCACTCGATCGGCGTATACCTCGCCGACATCGCACCTGCCGGAGCAAACGCCGATGCCGTATCCACAGATCGAGCCCTACGCGACGCGTCGGCTGACGGTCGGCGCGCCCCACGAGCTCCATGTCGAGGAATGCGGCAACCCAAACGGCTTGCCGGCGGTGTTGCTGCACGGGGGACCCGGCTCCGGCTGCAGGGGTGATCTGCGCCGCCTATTCGATCCGGCGTTCTATCGCATCGTGTTGTTCGATCAGCGGGGAAGCGGCCGCTCCGAGCCCGCGGGCTGCACACGCGCCAATCGAACCGCCGACTTGGTCGCGGATCTGGAGGCCATTCGCCGGGCCCTGGGTATCGATCGCTGGGTCGTGCTCGGCGGC
Organism: Chromatiaceae bacterium; assembly: GCA_041736365.1. GTDB lineage: Bacteria > Pseudomonadota > Gammaproteobacteria > Chromatiales > Chromatiaceae > JBGSTR01. The sequence continues at coordinate 5,450 of JBGSTR010000798.1, forward strand.
TCCTGGGGCGCAACCCTTGCGTTGATTTATGCGCAGACGCACCCCGAGGCGGCTGCCGCCCTGGTGCTGCGCGGGAGTTTTTTGGCGCGTAGGCGCGATCTCGATTGGTTTGTCGGCGAGGACGGGGTGGCGCGCCTGTTCCCCGGGCAGTGGCGGGCCTTTACCGAAATCGTTCCGGAGGGGGAGCGGCGGAACCTGGTCGCGGCCTACCACGCGCGGCTGCATGGTTCGGACTCCGAGCAGGCGCTGGTGTTTGCTCGGGCGTGGGCGGCGTGGGAGGACCAGGTGGCGACCTGGAGCCTCGCGGAGGGTTCGTCGGGTGGCGTCGATCCGGGGCGGTTGGTCGCGCGTGTGCGCATCGCGACACACTATGCGCAGCATCGCTACTTCATCGGCGCAAATCAGATCCTGGAGCAAACGGGTCGGCTGCCCGCGGTGCCCGTGTCCATCGTGCACGGAGTGCGAGACCTGGTGTGCCCGATGGAGTCGGCCTGGGCGCTGCACCGTGCGTTGCCGGCTTCGCGTCTGATCGTCGTGCCCGATGCGGGGCATCTCAGCGTCGAGCCGGCGATGAGCGCGGCGCTGACTACCGAGACCGACCGCTTGCGGGGCGTATTGGGCGGATGATCGGCGGCGTGCGATCGGACGCAAGCGGCGCGCTAGTCCGGACGCTCTTGTCGGCTCGCGATAATCCGTTTGGAATTTCGCATGTTGCGGAATTGCAGCGGCACGGCGACCCCGGCGCTGCTGGACGCCGCCTCGTTGATTCTCCGTGCGGTCGCTTGCAGCTCCGCATGGTGGGGCGACTTGCTGCATACCGGGTCGGCGTTGGCCGCGTCTCCGGTCAGCAAATAGGCCTGGCAGCGGCAGCCGCCGAAGTCCTTGGTGCGCTCGTCGCAGCTCCGGCACGGTTCCTTCATCCAGCCATAGCCCCGGAACTTGTTGAAGTCTGGGGATTCGTTCCAGATCCACTCGACGGCGTGATCGCGCACGTTCGGGAAGGTCAGGCCGGGTAGGGTGCCGGCGGCGTGGCAGGGGAGCGCGGTGCCGTCCGGGGCCACGGTGAGGAAGATCGACCCCCAGCCCTTCATGCAGGCCTTCGGTCGCTCCTCGTAGTAGTCCGGGACCACGTAGTAGATCCGCATCCGGCCCTTGAGCTTCTCCTGGTAGCGGTGGGCGACCGCCTCTGCGTGCTCGACCTGCTCTCGGGTCGGCAGCAGCTGATCGCGGTTGTGCAGGGCCCAGCCGTAATACTGGGTGGTCGCCAGCTCCACGTAATCGGCCTGCAGCGACAGGGCCATCTCCAGTATCTGCTCGACCTGATCCTGGTTGTGCCGGTGCAGGACGAAGCACAGCACCATCGGGTAGTCGTACTTCTTCACCAGCCGCGCCATCTCCAGCTTGTGCTGGAAGGAATTGTTGCCGGCGATGAAGTTGTTGATCTCCTCGCTGCTGGCCTGGAAGCTGATTTGAATGTGGTCGAGGCCCGCGGCCTTGAAGGCCTGAATGCGCCGTTCGTCCATGCCCACGCCCGAGGTGAGCAGGTTGGTATAGAAGCCCAGGTCGTGGGCCGCGGCGATCAGCTCTTCGAGGTCCTTGCGAACCAGCGCCTCGCCACCGGAAAAGCCGAGCTGCACGGCACCCATGGCGCGCGCCTCGCGGAACACGCGGATCCATTCGTCCGTCGAGAGCTCGTCCTTATAGCGGGCGATGTCGAGCGGGTTGGAGCAGTAGGGACACTGCAGGGGACACTTATAGGTCAGCTCGGCCAGTAGCCACAGGGGCTTAGGCAGGCTTGCGTCGGATCCATTGGTTGTCATGGGCAGTCTTCAGGAAGCTGTAAACGTCATCGCTGAGCCCCTCCGCGCCGGGGAAGCTGGCGTTCAGGTCGGTGACGATTTGGTCGATCGATCGGGTGCCGTCGCAGCGTTTGAGAATCTCGCCGGCAGCCGGGTTGAGCTTGACCATACCCTCCGGGTAGAGCAGGACATGGCAGCCCTGCGCCTCTTCCCATTGGAAGCGGAAGTTGCGCGTGAGCTCGACGATGTCGTCGGCGGAAAGCGGCTCGCTCATGGTTCGGCCCTGACATTGTGATATGGGGGTTTCTTGGCGATATAGGCCATCCACATGCAGTCGAGCATGGTCCAAAGGACGTCAAGCTTGAACTGTAGGACCTCCAGCATGCGCTCCTGTTGCTCGCGCGTGCGGTAATAGTCGAGGGTGATCTCCAGGCCGTGCTCGACATCCCGTCGCGCCTCCGCCAAGCGTTTGCGGAAATAGGCGTAGCCCTTGGCGTCGATCCAGGTGTAGTGCCGGGGCCAGTTGTCGAGTCGGGCCTGATGGATCGCCGGGGCGAAGAGCTCGGTTAGCGATGAGCTCGCGGCGATCTCCCAGGGTTGCCGGCGGGCAAAGTCGACATAGGCGTCGACGGCGAACCGCACGCCGGGCAGCAGATGGGTATTCGACCACAGCTCCTCGCGGCTGAGGCCCACGGCCTCCCCGAGGGTCAGCCAGGCCTCGATTCCGCCCTCCTCGCCTTGCGTCCCGTCGTGGTCGATGATGCGCTGTACCCAGTGCCGGCGGACGTCCCGGTCGGGGCAGTTCGCGAGAATCGCGGCATCCTTCAAGGGTATCGAGGTCTGGTAATAAAAGCGGTTGGCGACCCAACCCTGGATCGCCGGCCGGTCGAGCTGACCGGAATTCATCAGCACCTGATATTCGTGATGAATGTGATAGAAGCGCTCTTTGTCGCGCAACCGTTGCGCGAACTCCTCGCGGCTCCAGGGCGCGGTTGGCCTCTCGTCCAAACTGCTCACGGCGAGGTCCCTCACAGGTCGATCTCCATCCCGTCGAAGGCCACTTCGATGCCAGCTAGCTCCAGGGCCCGCCGCTCGGCGGAGTCCTCATTCAGGATGGGATTGGTGTTGTTGATGTGGATCAGGATCTTGCGCGGCCCGGTGAGCCGGCTCAGGTGCTCGAGGATACCGCCGCGGCCCGACTGATCGAGATGACCCATCTCGCTGCCGAGCTTGTCGCCGATCCCGCCGCGAACCATCTCGTCGTTGGTCCATAGGGTGCCGTCCACCAGCAGACAGTCCGCCTCCTCCATGTAACCCAGGATCTCGGCGTCGATCTCGCCCAGGCCGGGCGCATAAAACAGGGTTCCGCCGGTGGCTCGGTCGCGCACCCGCACCCCGATGTTGTCGCCCGGCACGGTTTGGTGTCGGTGGGGCGAGTAGGGCGGTGCCTCGCTGCGCAGCGGAACGGCGGTGAATTCCAGCCCCTCGGCGCCGGGGATGGTAAAGCGCGAGCGATCGGTGTGGATCTCGTGCCAGCGCACGCCGCGAAAGTGCGAAAGTATGTTGAAAATCGGGAATCCGTTGGTCAGATCGTCGCGCACGGCCGCCGTGCAATAGATGTCCCAAGGCGCGGTATGCTCGCGCAGCATCAGGAGTCCGGTGGTGTGATCGATCTGAGCGTCGACCAGCAGGATCGCGCGGATGGCCGTATCGCGAATCGAGCGGGCCGGCTGAAGCGCGGCGAAGGATTCAAGTTGAGCGCGGATGTCGGGCGAGGCGTTGAAGAGCACCCAATCGGGTCCGCCCGCGCTCACCGCGATAGACGACTGGGTTCGGGCGACCGCCCGAATCGTTCCGTTGCGGACCCCGGAGCAATTGGGGCAATTGCAGTTCCACTGGGGAAAACCACCGCCGGCCCCGGACCCCAGGATGCGTACTCTCATCTAGACGGATTCTCCTTGGAGACCCGGCGCCGCACCCCGCTTAACACGAAAATGCCCCTCGGGACGCAATCCACGACCGGAGGGGCGAGCGCTCGAGGAACGAACTAACGGTTGTTGACGTACAGGTTGATCTCGAAGCCGAGACGGAGATCCTCGAAAGTGGGCGTAGTCCAAGTCATGGTAATGCCTCCAAGTGGCTTGTGGTTGATGTGGTCTGAGTCCTCTGGGTCCGGCGGCATTGGCCGCTTCGGATCCAACCGCGCACTCGCGCTGTGCCCGATATAGCAGCAAGTCATATGCCAATCCTGCGCGCGTGTTCACCATTGCCGTGTTTGACGCACGGACGCGTGTCTCGCGCGCCGCGCGTCCGGTGCAACCCCGGCCCTCTTGTCTCAGTGGTGACACACCTTGCCGGCTTTGTGCGTTGCGGCGGTATCAGTTGCATGAGCCCGATGCTGCCGTTCTCATCGCCAAACGCAGCGATGTCGGCGCGACACGCCGAGGCTACTGTTGCGTCTCCTGTGATTGCTGCGGCGGCTCCTGTTGTTGCGGCTGTTGCTGCTGCATGCGCTTGACCTGATCCTTCATGTGGCTAATGAATGCTTCGAGCTCCGGCTTGGTGAGGAAGCCGTCGCCGTCGGTGTCCACGAACTTGAAGCTCTCGGCGCTCGGCCGCGAAAATTCCGCGAGGTCGACCTTGCCGTCGCCATTGGTGTCGAACCGCTGCAGGAATATCTCGCCGGGCTCCGGCATACCACGCGCCTTCATTTTCTCCAGGGTCTCGGCGGGAATCTGGGCCTTAATCGCGGCACCTGCCTCGTCGCCGGTCACAACGCCGTCGCCGTCGGCGTCCATTTCCTTGAATCGCTGGGACTCGTTCGCGGAGGCCTCCGCTAGGCTGATTTTTCCGTCGCCATCCGTGTCCTGCTTCATGATGGTGTCTAGCGGGGAGGCCGGCGCCGCGGCGGTCGCCTCGG
>JBGSTR010000150.1:0-16765 GCA_041736365.1 Chromatiaceae bacterium
CCGCGTTTGGCTTCGTAGAGCGCCGCATCCGCCTTCGCGAGCAAGGCATCCGGCACGTCGCCGTCATCGGGGTAGACGACGACCCCGATGCTCGAGGTTACGCGCACCTCGCGCCCCAGGTGCTCGACCGGCGTCGCCTGCACGCCGAATCGTACACGATCCGCGATATCCTGCGCCTGCGCGTGGTCCGCCTGCGGCAGCAGCAACAGAAATTCCTCGCCCCCCCAGCGGCCTACCGTGTCCCCCTCGCGAACCTGCTGGGTCAAGCGCTGCCCGACGCGGGTCAGCACTCGGTCGCCAGTGGCGTGCCCGTAGCGATCGTTGATGATCTTGAAATGATCGAGGTCCAGCAACAACAACCCGAAGCCGTCGCCTCGGACCTTGGCAAGCTGGTGGAGACTCTGAAGCCGATCCTGCAGCGCCGCGCGGTTTGGGAGCCCGGTCAAGCCATCGTGATTGGCGCGAAAGGCTAGATCGATGACGTCGTTCGCCGCCCGACAGAAGCGAATGTGGATCACGGCAAGCCGCGAGTCGACGGCGGCGATCTCGCAGCGCACGCCTCTTTCGCGTCCACTCGCGATCGGATAGCCGTCCACAACGATCTGGGTTCCGTCGTTGCGGCGGCAAATCGTTCCGATCAGCTCGCCATCCGAAGACCCCTCGCCGAAGCTGAGCCGTGCGCTCACCGGATTGCCCAGGATCGACCCACCGTTGCGGCCGAGCAACCGCTCCGCCGGGACATTCGCGTAGCGGATGATGCCGCGCGCATCACAGACCAGCAGCGCGTCGGAGCAGCCGGCTTGTGCGGCCGGCGATGCGGAAGCGCCGGATCCTCTATCCAAACGATTTGCCATGCGCGCGCGCCGAACTGTGGTTGGACGATCGGGCGATCACGTGTGATCGAATGCGGGCGGTAGCAATGGTCAAATCGGGTAAACTTCCAGGCGACGGCGGCGGTAGGGACGATTACAGAGGATTGGTGCCGAATCGATGGTGAAAAGCGTCACATTGCGGGAGGCCTGGGCCGGCGAAGCGGATTGCGTGCGTTGCTCGCTGCGCGAATCGGTTCTGTTTGCCGGGCTGACACAACAGGATTTCGAGCGCATCCACGACCCGATCGACCAATTCATCCTGCGACCCGGCACCACCCTGTATCACGCGGGCGACGCCGGGGACTACATGTTCACGGTGCGGAGCGGCTCGCTGAAACTGGTCCAGTACCTGGCGGACGGCAGCCAGCGTATCGTGCGGATCGCGCGCAGCACCGATGTGCTGGGTCTGGAAACGCTGGTCGGCGAACACTACCGCCACGAAGCCGTGGCGCTGGACACGACCGAGTTGTGTCGCTTCCCGTCACGCGTCGTCCAGGAGCTCGGCGAGCACAACCCGGGGTTGCACCGCGAGCTGATGACCCGCTGGCAGCGAGCGTTGAGCGAAGCCGACGCCTGGCTTACCGAGCTCTCTACCGGTTCGGCGCGCCAGAGAGTCGCCCGGCTGCTGTTGCGTCTGGTCAAGGACGCGGCGACCAGCGAATGCCAACTGTTCGGCCGAGAAGACATGGGTGCCATGCTCGGTATCACCACCGAGACCACCAGCCGCACGATCGCCGAATTCAAACGGCAGGGCCTGCTGGTTGAAGCAGCCGCGAACCGATTCCTGCTCGACATCCCCAATCTGCGACGCGTCGCCGAAGACTGATCCGTCGCGCTCGGCGCCGCTTCGGCAGCGTGGTGCGGTGCGCTGAATGTCCCCTCGCTGCCTGCCCGGGTCAATTCCGCTACCGGCGGGCGTTGACCGATTTCAATGCCAACACCCCGGCGGTTCCCTAACCTCCAAGCTCCACCAAGAGGATGTACCCAAAAACGAAGGGAAAACCATGCTTCAACCAAACGAGGAATCGCGACTGAAGTATTTTCCGGTTTCCTTCTTCGCCGTAGTGATGGGCCTCACCGGGGTTTCGATTGCCTGGCAGAAGGCCGAGTCGATTTTCCAGATCGGAATCGCTATCTCCGCCGGCTTGCTGCTGCTCGCGGCCGCCAGCTTCGTGGTGCTGTTGGTCCTTTACGCCTATAAGCTGGTCCAGCATCGGCAAGCCGTGCTCGGCGAGCTCAACCATCCGATACAGATCAATTTCTTCCCGACCATATCGATCAGCCTGATTCTGCTCGCCACCGCGCTCCTGCACAGCGCACCGGGCCCGGCAGGGGCACTATGGGCCGCTGGGGCAAGCCTGCACCTAGTGTTGACGCTCTATGTGCTCAACGTATGGATTCACCACCAGCACTTCGATGTACAGCATCTGAACCCCGCCTGGTTTATCCCCGCCGTGGGCAACGTGCTGTTGCCGATTGCCGGAGCACCGCTGGGGTACGTCGAGCTATCTTGGTTCTTCTTCAGCATCGGCATGCTGTTCTGGATCGTCCTGTTCGCGATCATCTTCAACCGGGTGCTGTTTCATCACCCGCTGCCGGAGCGTCTGATGCCCACGTTGTTCATCCTGATCGCGCCGCCGGCGGTGGGCTTCTTGGCGTACATGCAGCTGACCGGGGAGCTCGACGCCTTCGCCCGGGTGCTCTACTACGGAGCCCTGTTTCTGACCTTGTTGCTGGTAACCCAGATCAACCGCTTCCTCCGCATCAAGTTCTATCTCTCCTGGTGGGCCTATTCCTTTCCGCTGGCCGCCGTCAGTATCGCCACACTGATCATGTACGAACGCACCGGAGAGCCCATATTCGCCGCCATCGGATGGATTCTTCTCAACTCGGTGACCCTGATCGTCGGCTATCTGCTCTACCGCACCGCGGTCGAGGTCGGCGACCGCAAGATCTGCGTTCCAGCGGTTTAAGGTTGGCAAGACGAGCCCGCAGCCGATGAAACAGTCACTCCTGAAAGAGAAGTACCCGATTTTCGTGTTGGAGCTCCGGCGCGACGAGACCACTTTGGACTCGGTCGACGCGATTTGCGCCTACCTGCGCGTCCGTATCGAGGCGGACCGATCGGCGGTATTTATCGCCGAATTCGACCACTACAAACACACTCGCTCCCTACCGGACGGCAGCATCGGCGAGGGGATACGCGCGGCCAAGAACGTAATCTTTTGTTTTGGTCTGTCGCTACAGGAGCCGCAGGTGCTCGCGGTCCGTCCGCGGTCCATCGGCGTTGCCGAGACCAATTGCGGGTTTCTGATCAGCTTTATGGAAGCTCCGATGCCGATCGCCAATACCGCGATGGAGACCTGGGCGAGCGGCATCCGCGACCGAGCACCACTGGCGAGTGCCGCTAGGGAGACGCTGGTCGTATGCCTTCCCGGAAGCTGATCGCTCGGGGGCGCGAGACGCAACGCTCGATCCGCCTGCAAACGCCGCGCAGCCTACTCGGCGCGCGGGAAACGCGTCATTTCGGCGCGTCCAAGAGAACGAACCAACGAGAGCCAAAACGATGAGAATTGCCGTTACCAGTCAGAACTTCCGTACCATCACCGGTCACGCCGGAAAGGCACGCCGGTTCTTGATTTTCGACGTGAACAGCGGCGAAGCGCCGGCGGAAGTCGATCGACTCGACCTGCCGCTGGAGATGTCGCTCCATGCCTACCACGGCGAAGACCACCCGTTGTTCGACCTGGGTCTTGACGCAATCGTGACCCAAGGCGCGGGCGGGGGCTTCATCCAACGCATGGGGCGCCACGGGATCCGTGTCCATGCAACCAGCGAAGCGGACCCGATCGCCGCCCTGGGAGCGATTGTGGCGGGCCGGCCGCTCCCGGCACCCGAGCCCCACGATCACGCGCACTGAACGTCTCACAAACTCTCCAGCCGGAGCGGTAGGGGGTGGGCGGGGCCGGCGGCCCCGTCCCCCTGAGTCGTGATTTCGCGCGACTAGACTTGGACGCCGAGCGTGTTTTGGATGTGCTGGGCGACCATCGGGTGCAGCCCGGTCTTGGCGGCGAACTGCTCTAGATACTGCCGTTCCTGCGGCGTATCTACCTCGACCGCCAGCAAGGACGCGGCATAAACCTCGGCCGCGATTTCCTGGTTCGGGATCTCCGCTACGAATGCATCGAGATTCAGTGGCTTGCGAAGCTCTTCCAGTATCCACGCTTGCGCATCGGCACCCATGCCGTTCTCCTCCAGCTTCCCGACGATCCGCTGAACCTCGTCCGAGCTGACCTGCCCGTCCGCCTTTGCGATGTTGATCATGCCGCGGATCACCAGCTGCGCCTTGTGCTCCAGGGCTTGCTCCTCCGCCGGAGTCTCCGGAAGCCGCATACCCACCGGCAACAGTCCGCCGTCGGCGGACGCGTCGTCGCCCGCGGCCGGGGCGTTGGCCCGGGGGTCTGCCGCAGCCTGCTGACCCATATTCGTGTAGGCCTTATAGGCAACGCTCGCCAGCATTGCGAACGCACCGCCCTTCACGGCGCCGGAAATGGAGCTGCTCCCGCCACCGAGCACCGACCCGATCACGGCACCCAGGCCACCCGCCTGCATGGGATTTTGCGAGGCGTTGCCCAAGGTTGACTTGGCCATATCCATGATGCTTCCGAGCAGGCCGCCAGAGCCTCCCGGACCCGAAGACGTACCGGAATCCGCCTGATTCGCTTGGAGGTTTTTCAGTGCGTTGCCAAGCCGATTCTCACCCGACGGCGACATGGCGCTTTGCATAAAGGTCCCGAGCAGGTCGCCAAAATTGGCCATTTTTTTATCCCCACTGATGGTGACGTACGTTACGTGCTACCGCCGGTCCGGCGGTGCCCGTAATATTGGGCAGGTTACGACGCACTCAAGCCGCTCATGCACACACCGCGTTCGAACCCGAGGCGGGGCTCGGCGGCTCGCGGCGGCTTCTTCGCGGCGGCGCTCAACACCGCAGGACCGCTCACCGCCGGCCGTTGCCACCCTGGCCGACGTCGCGCACCAACAATTGGAGCGGGTCGCCCGGGTCCAATCCAAGCATCAGGTCCGCCCGACCCTGGTTCACCGCAATCTCGACCAGTCCGAAGGCGTCTTCGAACCAGAACGCCCGACCCGGCTCGACGTCTGAGAATGTGCGGGCACGATCCAGTCGATAGCCGCCGGCGTAGATATCCACATCCCCCGGCAACCGATCCGCGCGCATGCCCGAAATCAGATTCCCGTAGCGGTCGACGTAGATGATCGAGGAGAGATCGTCGGCCCATGAGGCACCGGCTAAATTGTCGGCCGCGAGCGCCTCCAGGCCGAGATCCTCGCCCCGGTAAAGACGTGCGGCCGCCGGCACGAACCAATCGCGGCCGTGAAAGCTCGGGGACATCGACTCCGGACGCCAGCCGATGCGATGGGTTTGAGGGCGCGCGCTGCGCTGCGCCACGCGACTGAGGAGCCCGTTGTCCGGGCCGATGAACCAGGCACCGTCCGCCTCCACCGCGATTGCGTCCCGCGCGCCTCCGACGCCGGGGTCGACCACGCACAGATAGAGCGTCCGCGGCGGCATATCGCGAACCAGGGCCGGCAGAAGATAGGACCCGAGGTCGGCCCGGAAAGGGACCAGATCGTGAACCAAATCGATGATCTCAAGGCCCGGCAGCAGAGAAGAGAGCCGGGCGCGCAGTTGGCCGGCGTAGAGACCCTCGCCGAAGTCGGTCGCTAGCGCCACGCGCTCGATTGCAGCGCCCGCCATGGCTCAGCCCCGCCCCGACCGAGCGCAAAAAAACCGGGCCTTCGCCCGGTTTTCTCTGACCTCAAGCCTCACCGCCGGCAGACCTCAGTCTTCGGGCGCTTCGGCCGCCGACGTCTTCTGTGGGCGATCCACCAGCTCCACAAAGGCCATCGGTGCGGCATCGCTGCTGCGGAAACCGCACTTCAGGATTCGCAGGTAGCCTCCGGGCCGTTCAATGTAACGCGGACCCAGCTCCACGAAAAGCTTGCCGACGATCTCCTTGTCGCGCAGTCTTGCGAAGGCAAGCCGGCGCTTGTGCACCGAGTCGCTCTTGGCCATGGTGATGAGTGGCTCGGCAACCCGGCGCAATTCCTTGGCCTTGGGCACCGTGGTCTTGATCAGCTCGTGACGAAAAAGAGAGGTCGCCATGTTGCGAAACATGGCCTCCCGATGCGAGCTGGTGCGATTAAGCTGTCGTCCGGATTTACGGTGACGCATGATCCTGTTCCCGGGCAGTAATTATCGAATGGTCAATTCGTCGATGTTGTCGGGCGGCCAATTCTCCAGCCGCATCCCGAGCGACAACCCGCGAGTAGCGAGAACGTCCTTTATCTCGGTCAAGGACTTCTTCCCGAGATTCGGGGTCTTCAACAGCTCCACCTCGGTGCGCTGGATCAGATCGCCGATCAGATAGATATTTTCGGCCTTGAGACAGTTCGCCGAGCGCACCGTCAGCTCAAGGTCGTCAACCGGACGCAACAAGATCGGGTCGAACGGCGGCGGGCTGGTGTCTTCCTTGGCCATTCCCTCCGCGGGTGCCGACCCCTCGAGTGCAACAAAGCTCGAAAGCTGATCCCTAAGGATCGCCGCAGAGCGTTGAATCGCCGCCTTGGGGTCGATGGTTCCGTTGGTCTCCAAGTCGATGACCAGCCGATCCAGGTCCGTACGCTGCTCCACGCGCGCCGACTGGACCTCGATCGCCACGCGACGAATCGGACTGTAGGACGCGTCGAGCGGCAATCGGCCGATGGGACGGTCCTCGGACCCTTCGACCTCGCGCTGGGTCGCTGGCTCGTATCCGAGTCCGCGGCGGACCGTCAGCGTCATGCTGATCTCGGCGTCCGTCGTGATGTTCGCGATGATGAGATCCGGGTTGGCGATTTCCGCGGTGTGGTCGATGGCGATATCGGCCGCCGTTACCACCCCCGGCCCGCGCTTGCTGAGCGCGAAGGTCGCCTCGTCCTTGCCTTGGAGGGAGATCGCCAGCTCTTTTAGATTGAGCAGCATCTCCAGGACGTCTTCCTGCACGCCCTCAATCGCCGTGTACTCGTGCAGAACACCCTGGATTTCTACCTCGGTGACCGCGCAGCCGGACATCGACGACAACAGGATGCGTCGCAGTGCATTACCCAAGGTATGGCCGAAACCACGCTCCAACGGCTCAAGTGAGACGCGCGCATGATTTGGGCTGCCTTTTACCGGCTCTACCTTGACAATGCGAGGCCGTAAAAACTCGCCAATCGCGTCATTCATTCATTAACCTCACCAGGCTCCTTACTTGGAGTACAGCTCGACAATCAGCGATTCGTTGATGTCGGCGGGTAGGTCGGCGCGGTCGGGCACCCGCTTGAACACGCCTTTCAGTCCTTTGGTGTCAACCTCGATCCAGTCGGGGAAGCCATATTGCTCGGCCAACGCCAGGGCGTTTTGAATGCGCACCTGTTGTTTTGCCTTTTCCCGAACCGCCACCTCGTCCTCGTCGCTTACCGCATACGACGGGATGTTGACCACCTGACCGTTGACCAGAATGCCCTTGTGACTGACCAACTGCCGAGCCTCGGCACGCGTGGCGCCGAATCCCATCCGGTAGACCACATTGTCCAGACGGCGCTCGAGCAGTTGGAGAAGATTCTCACCCGTGGCCCCCTTGGAGCCAGCGGCACGCTTGTAATAGTTGCGGAACTGCTTTTCCATCACGCCGTAGATCCGGCGGACCTTTTGCTTCTCGCGCAACTGAACGCCATAGTCCGAGAGTCGGCGCCGGCGGTCGCTCGCCTGCCCCGGCTGCTTCTCCAGATTGCACTTGGTATCGAGTGAGCGCGCCCGGCTCTTGAGGGAAAGATCCGTCCCCTCGCGCCGTGCCAGCTTGCAGCTTGGGCCTGTGTAACGTGCCATGTCTGTTCCTATTGCTCTGTCAGACGCGCCGCTTCTTCGGCGGCCGACAACCGTTGTGGGGGATCGGCGTCACGTCGGTAATGCTCGTGATCTTGAATCCGGCGTTGTTCAACGCACGCACCGCCGATTCACGCCCCGGACCCGGCCCCTTCACGTTCACGTCGAGGTTGCGCAGCCCGTACTCCTTGACGGCTTGGCCGGCCTTGTCGGCAGCGACCTGCGCCGCGAAGGGCGTGCTCTTTCGCGATCCGCGGAAACCGGAGCCGCCGGAGGTGGCCCAGGCCAGCGCATTGCCCTGGCGATCGGTGATGGTGATGATGGTGTTGTTGAAGGAGGCGTGGACATGGGCGATGCCGTCCGCAACCTGCTTCTTAACCTTTTTCTTCGTACGAGTCGGTTTAGCCATTCGCCTCTTTCCAGCCTAGGAGCAATCGCTCCAGTGCCTTTAACGCTTGATCGGACGCCGCGGGCCCTTGCGGGTACGCGCATTGGTGCGGGTACGCTGACCGCGCAGCGGCAGTCCGCGACGGTGGCGGATACCACGATTGCAGCCCAGGTCCATCAGCCGCTTGATGTTCATCGACACCTCGCGGCGCAGATCGCCCTCGACCGCGAACTTGCCGACTTCGCTACGCAGCTTGTCGACCTCTTCCTCGGTGAGGTTCTGTACCTTGGTCGCCGGCGGGATGCCCGCCGCCTCGCAGATCTGCGCGGCCCGCACCCGGCCGATGCCATAGATCGCGGTGAGCGCGATCACGGCGTGCTTCTTATCAGGAATGTTGACGCCGGCAATACGGGCCATGAGTCGGGTACCCTCAGTCGGAAACGCGCAGCGAGTAAACCGCGCAGTATAACAAAGCGCTCACATCAGTCAACGACGCGATGATCAACCTTGTCGTTGCTTGTGACGCGGGTCCGTGCAAATAACACGCACGGTACCGTTGCGCCGAATAATCCTACAATTGCGGCAGATCTTCTTGACCGACGCACGTACTTTCATTGCTTTCTCCGAAAATCCAGCGCGCCGCGATCAGCGCAACAACCCACCACCGGGCGCCTTGAGATTGGCCTTCTTCATCAGGCCCTCGTATTGGTGCGACATCAGATGCGCCTGAACCTGCGCCATGAAGTCCATCACCACGACCACTACGATCAGCAGCGACGTGCCGCCGAAATAGAAGGGCACGTTGTACCCGACGATCAGAAACTCCGGCAGCAGACACACCAGGGTGATGTAGATCGCGCCGGCGGCGGTGAGGCGCGTCATCACCGTGTCGATGTAGCGCGCGGTCTGCTCGCCGGGACGAATCCCGGGGATGAAGGCCCCGGAGCGTTTCAAATTGTCGGCCGTGTCCCGCGCATTGAAGACCAAGGCGGTATAAAAGAAACAGAAGAAAATGATCGCCGAGGCGTAAAGAATCACATACACCGGCTCGCCCGGAGACAACTTGGAGGTGATGTCGGCGAGCCAGCGGAGATCTTCCGACTGGCCGAACCACTGTCCCAGCGTGCCGGGAAACAGGATGATACTGGACGCAAAGATCGGCGGAATCACACCCGCCATATTCAGCTTCAGCGGCAGATGCGTGCTCTGGGCCTGCATCATCTTTCTTCCCTGCTGGCGGCGCGCGTAATTGACCGTGATGCGTCGCTGCCCGCGCTCCACAAAGACCACGAAGGCGGTTACCGCGATCACCAGCGCGAACAGCGCCAACACCGCCAGCGCGTTCATCTCGCCGGTACGTACCAGCTCCAAGGTGCCGCCCACCGCTCGCGGTAGGCCGGCGACGATTCCGGCGAAGATGATCAGCGAGATACCGTTGCCGATCCCACGCTCGGTAATCTGCTCGCCGAGCCACATCAGGAACATGGTCCCGGTAACCAAGGAAACGGCGGAGGTGAATACGAATCCGGCGCCGGCATGAGCGACCAACGCGGAGCCGCCGGCGGTTTGCCCCTGGAGCGCCACCGAGATGCCGATCGCCTGGAAGGTGGCGAGTGCCACGGTTCCGTAGCGGGTGTACTGTGTAATCTTGCGACGCCCCTGCTCTCCCTCCTTCTTCAGCTGCTCAAGCTTCGGGATCACCGATGACATGAGCTGCACGATAATGGAGGCCGAGATATAGGGCATGATTCCGAGCGCCAACAGGCTCGCTCGCTCAAGCGCGCCGCCCGAGAACATGTTGAACATGTCCAGTATCGAGCCCTGGTTCTGCTCGAATAGGGCAGCCAAGGCCTCCGGGTTCACACCGGGGACCGGAATGAAGGTGCCGATCCGGTAGACGAGCAAGGCCCCGAGCACGAACAGCAGCCGCTGCCGGAGCTCGGTCAGGCGCCCCAGCCCGCCCAGGGTCTGCCCCATTGATGTCGCGCTTTTAGCCATCGGCTAGGAGTCCCTTGTCAATCCTCGACCTTACCGCCGGCCGCTTCGATGGCCGCACGGGCGCCCTTGGTGACGCCGACGCCGCGCACGGTCAGGGCGCGATCGATCTCGCCGGAGGCGATGATCTTCGCGCTCCGGATCGAGCGTCCGATGACCCCGGCTTGCATCAGCGAGATCAAGTCAACCACGTCGCCCTCGACCCGCGTCAGCTCGTTCAAACGAACCTCGTCGTTGGTGAGACCCGAGCGCGAGCGAAAGCCGACCTTCGGCAGGCGGCGCTGCAACGGCATCTGCCCGCCCTCGAAGCCGACCTTATGGAAGCCGCCGGCGCGCGATTTCTGGCCCTTGTGCCCACGACCGGCGGTCTTGCCGAAGCCACTGCCGATGCCACGGCCGACGCGCTTGGCAGGCGTCTTGCTGCCCGCGGCGGGTTGTAGATCATTCAGTCGCATTTCAGGACTCCTCGTCGATCTTGACCATGTAGGAGACGGCATTGACCATGCCGCGCGTGCACGGGGTGTCCTCCACCTCGACCACTTGGTGCATGCGGCGCAGGCCGAGGCCGCGCACGCAGGCTTTGTGCTTTTCGAGGCGGCCGTTCAGGCTGCGCACCAGTCGAACCTTCATCATCTTTTTGTCGGTCATCGTTTACCCCAGGATCTCTTCGACCGTCTTACCGCGCTTGGCGGCAATCGAGGCCGGGTCGGACATCGCGGACAGACCTTCGATGGTGGCCCGGATAACGTTGACCGGGTTGTTGGTACCGATACATTTAGACAGGACGTTCTGCACGCCCAGCACCTCGAACACTGCGCGCATCGCGCCGCCGGCGATGATGCCGGTGCCGTCCGAGGCCGGCTGCATGTAGACCTTCGCCGCACCGTGGCGACCCTGCAATGGATACTGCAACGTCGTCCCGTTGAGGTTCACGTCGATCATATTTTTGCGGGCGGCTTCCATCGCCTTCTGAATGGCGACCGGGACCTCGCGCGCCTTGCCGCGGCCATAGCCGACTCGGCCCTTGCCGTCGCCCACTACGGTCAAAGCCGCAAAGCCGAATTGTCTGCCGCCCTTGACGACCTTCGCTACGCGATTGACCGATACGAGCTTTTCAAGTAAGTCGTCGCCTTCCGGCTTCGGATTGTAGTTCGACATGACCAACCTCTAGAATTTCAGTCCGCGTTCACGCGCCGCGTCGGCAAGCGCCTTCATCCGCCCGTGGTAGCGGAACCCGGAGCGATCGAACGCTACCGTATCCACACCGGCGGACAGGGCTCGTTCCGCAATCGCCGCGCCGATCTTGGCGGCGGCAACGGCATTGCCCTTGTGACCTTCGATCGTCTGCCGTAGCTCCTTATCGATCGTCGATGCGCTGGCGATAACGCTGCCACCATTCGGCGAGATAATCTGGGCGTAGATGTGTTGCGGCGAGCGGTAGACACACAACCGATGCGTGCCGGTCTCGCGGATCTTGGCACGGCCTCGCGCCGCACGGCGCAAACGAGCTTGTTTCTTGTCCATTGCTTGCGCTCCTTACTTCTTCTTCTTGGTTTCTTTACGCCGGACCTGCTCGTCGGCGTAGCGAACACCCTTGCCCTTGTACGGCTCCGGGGGTCGGAACCCGCGGATCTCCGAAGCCACCTGCCCGACCTGCTGCTTGTCGGCACCGGAAACCACGACCTCGGTCTGAGTCGGCGTCTCGACGGTGATGCCCTTCGGCACCGGATAATCGATCGGGTGCGAGAACCCGAGGGAGAGATTCAGGATCTCGCCCTTGGCTTGCGCCCGGTAGCCGACACCCACCAGCGTGAGCTTACGGGTGAAGCCGTCGCCACACCCGACGACCATGTTGTTGAGCAGGGCGCGCGTGGTACCGGCCATGGCCCACGACTGATCGTGTCCCTTGGCGGTGGTAACGTTGATCACGTTGTCGTTCAGCTCCACCGCAACCGACGGGTGAACATTCCACTGCATGGCGCCCTTGGAGCCCTTTACCTTAACGGTCGTACCGGCGATCTCGACGGTCACGCCCTTGGGCACGGGAATGGGCGATTTTGCGATTCGTGACATCTTCGTTTCCCCGGTTAAGCGACGTAGGCGATGATCTCGCCGCCGTGGCCCGCTTGGCGCGCCGCGCGGTCGGTCATCAACCCCTTGGAGGTGGAAACGATCGCGACACCGAGGCCGCCCCAGACCTTCGGGATCTCGTCCTTGCTGCGGTAGATCCGCAATCCCGGACGGGAAACGCGCTTCAAGAGCTCGATGACAGGCTTGCCGCGGAAGTACTTAAGCTTGAGCGAAAGCTCGCCCTTCACGCCGCTCGACTCGATCCCGACGTCGGCGATGTAGCCTTCTTCCTTCAGCAGGTTTGCGATGGCGAGCTTCTGCTTGGAGGCAGGCATCACGATCGTGACCTTGCCCCGCTGCTGGCCATTGCGGATGCGCGTCAGCATATCCGCAATCGGATCCGACATACTCATGTGACTCTCCTCGGGTCAGCCCACCGCGATCGGTGCGATACCCACTCGGACAAATGTTGAGAAACCGGGCGGTTGCCCGGTACGGCGTGCCTACCAGCTCGCCTTGACGACGCCCGGGACGTCGCCGCGCATCACGGCCTCGCGCAGCTTGTTGCGCGACAGCCCAAACTTGCGATACACCGCGTGCGGCCGGCCGGTCATCCGGCAGCGCCGCTGCTGGCGAACCGGACTTGCATCGCGCGGCAGCCTCTGGAGCTGCTGCATTGCCGCATCGATCTGCTCCGAGCTCGCGCTCCGGTCGTCGATGACCGCCTTGAGCGCGGTACGCTTGGCGGCAAACTTGGCCACCATCGCCTCGCGCTTTCGCTCGCGCTCGATAATGCTTGTCTTCGCCATGCTCTCGCCTCAGGTTCGGAACGGAAAATTAAACGCTTCGAGCAACGCGCGACCTTCCGCATCCGTCCGCGCCGTCGTCGTAATCGTAATGTCGAGACCCCGCAGGGTGTCGATCTTGTCGTAGTCGATCTCGGGGAACATGATCTGCTCGCGCACGCCGATCGAGTAATTGCCGCGACCATCGAACGCCTTGGGGCTCAGGCCGCGGAAGTCGCGAATACGCGGGATTGCGATATTGATCAGCCGATCGAGAAACTCGTACATGCGCTCGCGCCGCAGCGTGACCTTGCATCCGACCGGCCAGCCTTCGCGAATCTTAAACGCGGCGACCGACTTGCGGGCGTTGGTGACGATTGGCTGCTGGCCCGCGATGGCGCGCAGGTCGGCGACCGCGTGATCCATCACCTTCTTGTCGGCAACCGCCTCGCCCACACCCATGTTGAGGGTGATCTTGGTGATCCGCGGGACCTGCATCACGCTGTGGAAACCAAGCTTCTGCTGAAGCTCCCCAACGAGGCGCTCACTGTAAATGGTTTGTAGTCTGGACATCTCGATTCCGTGGGTCAGGCGTCGACCACTTCGCCGTTGGACTTGAACACCCGGACCTTGCGGCCGTCTTCGAGCGTCTTGAAGCCGACGCGGTCCGCGCCGCCCTTCTGCGGGTTGTACAGGCCAACGTTGGAGATCTCCAGCGGCATCTCGCGGTCGATGATGCCGCCGGGAATCCCGCGCTGGGGATTCGGCTTCTGGTGCTTCTTGACCACGTTGACGTTCTCGACCACCAGCCGTCGGTCATCGATCAAGCGCAGCACCGTGCCGCGCTTGCCCTTATCCTTGCCGGTGATGACCATTACGTCATCACCCTTTCGAATCTTACGCATGCCGTCTACTCCTTAAAGGACTTCAGGCGCCAGCGAGATGATCTTCATGAACCGCTCGCCGCGCAGCTCGCGGGTCACGGGCCCAAAGATACGGGTCCCGATTGGCTGAAGCTGATTGTTCAAGAGCACCGCCGCATTGCCGTCGAAGCGGATCAACGAGCCGTCGGGACGACGAACGCCCTTGCGGGTACGCACGACGACCGCGTTGAAGACATCGCCCTTCTTGACCTTGCCGCGAGGAATCGCGTCCTTCACGGTGACCTTGATGACATCGCCGATGCCCGCGTAGCGCCGATGCGACCCGCCGAGCACCTTGATGCACTGGACGCTGCGGGCGCCGCTGTTGTCGGCGACACCGAGATTGGTCTGCATCTGGATCATTGTTCTTTACCTTACCTACCTGGTGCTGAATAGAGCCTGTACCGGCAACGCGCGACGGCCGGTCGCCGCGGCCCGAGATCAGCGCGCCTTCTCGACGATCTCGAGCAAGCGCCACGATTTCGACTTGGATATCGGGCGACACTGCTCGACGCGCACCAAGTCGCCCTGAGCGCAGGTGTTCTCCGCGTCATGGGCGTGGATGCGCGTGGAGCGCCGCAGAAATTTCCCGTACAGGGGGTGCTGCACGCGGCGCTCGACCAAGATCGTGATCGTCTTGTCCATCGCGCTGCTGACGACCCGCCCGGTCAGCGTACGGTTCACTTTCGTCTCTTCGCTCATGATTGACTGCCTGACTTCAGCTCGGCCATGACCATCTTGACCCGGGCGATGTCGCGCCGTACGGCCTTCATCTGCGACGGCCGGGTCAACTGTCCCGTGCCGCGCTGCATGCGCAGGTTGAACTGCTCTCGCAGCAGGTCTTCCAACTGCTTTTGCAACGCATTTACGTCGCTGGTTCGGAGCTCTTTCGCCTTCATCACAAAATCGTCCGCTTCTCAAACGTGGTCTGCACCGGGAGCTTCGCCGCGGCGAGCTGGAATGCCTCGCGCGCCAGCTCCTCGCTAACCCCCTCGATCTCGTAGAGCACGCGACCCGGCTGGATCAGCGCCACCCAGTACTCGACGTTGCCCTTGCCTTTGCCCATGCGGACTTCAAGCGGTTTCTTGGAGATCGGCTTGTCCGGGAACACGCGAATCCAGAGCTTGCCGCCGCGCCGTACCTTGCGGCTGATGGCGCGTCGCGCGGATTCGATCTGACGCGCGGTCAAGCGTCCGCGGGTGGTGGCCTTGAGGCCGAACTCGCCGAAGCTGACGCGATTCCCCCCCTGGGATAGACCGCGATTGCGTCCCTTGTGTTGTTTTCGGAACTTGGTGCGTTTCGGTTGCAGCATCGATTAACCCTTCCTGCCGCCGGCCGCCTTTGGCGCCGGTTCCGCGGGGAGACTGTCGCGAAACACCTCACCCTTGAAGATCCACACCTTCACGCCCAGCACGCCATAGGTGGTGCGTGCCTCCGCGAAACCGTAGTCGATATCGGCGCGTAGCGTATGCAGCGGGACTCGACCCTCCCGGGCCCACTCACCGCGTGCGATCTCCGCTCCGTTCAGGCGTCCTGCGACGCTGACCTTTACGCCCTCCGCCCCCAGACGCATGGTGTTCTGCACCGAGCGCTTCATGGCGCGACGGAACATGATGCGTCGCTCGAGCTGCTGGGCAATCCCTTCGGCGACCAGCTGCGCGTCCAGCTCCGGCTTGCGGATCTCCTCGATGCTGATGTGCACCGGGATCCCCATCATCGCCGACACCTTGGCCCGCAGCTTATCGATGTCCTCGCCCTTCTTGCCGATCACCACGCCGGGTCGGGCGGTGTGAATGGTGATGTGGGCGTTCTTCGCCGGGCGGTCGATCTGGATACGGCTGACGGAGGCATTCGCCAGCGTCTTGCGCAGAAACGTCCGTACCGCGATGTCGGTGTTCAACAGGTCCGCGTAGTCCTTGGAGCCCGCGTACCACTTCGACGTCCAGTCTTTGACGATTCCGAGCCGAATCCCGGTCGGATTAACTTTTTGTCCCATGCTGATTCCCTCGCTGCCTCAGGCTTCCGCAACCGTCAGCTTGATGTGGCTGGTGCGCTTGACGATGCGGTTGGCGCGACCCTTCGCTCGCGGTCGAATCCGCTTCATACTGGCGCCGACGTCGACCTGGATCGACTCGACCTTCAGCTCGTCGATATCCGCGCCCTCGTTGTGCTCGGCGTTCGCGATCGCGGACTCCAGAAGCTTCTTGATGAGACCGGCGCCGCCCTTGGTGCTGAACGCCAAGGTGTTCAATGCCTGCTCGACGTGCTGGCCGCGTATCTGATCGGCCAACAATCGGAGTTTCTGCGCCGAGATCCGGGCAGACTTAAGTTTCGCTTCGGCACGCATCGTAAGCTCCCGCCTATCTCTTCTTCGCCTTGCGATCGGCGGCATGTCCCCGGTAGGTCCGGGTCAACGCAAACTCGCCGAGCTTGTGGCCAATCATGTTTTCGTTGACCAGCACGGGTATGTGCTGACGGCCGTTGTGCACCGCGATGGTCAAGCCGACCATCTCGGGGATGACCATGCTGCGGCGCGACCAGGTCTTGATCGGGCGCTTGCTGTTTTGCGCGACCGCCTCTTCCACCTTTTTCACCAGGTGGTGATCCAGGAAGGGTCCCTTTCGTATCGAACGTGGCACTAGCTCAACCTCGACTTAGTTACTTGCGACCGCGGCGACGAACGATCATGCCGTCGGTGCGCTTGTTCGCGCGCGTCTTGTGGCCCTTCGTGGGCACACCCCAGGGCGTAACCGGGTGACGCCCGCCGGAGGTCCGGCCTTCGCCACCGCCGTGCGGATGGT
>JBGSTR010000157.1:0-13239 GCA_041736365.1 Chromatiaceae bacterium
CCCGGCCGCTACGCCCCCCGCGGCCATCGACACCTCGGCGAGCGGCGAGACGAGGATCCCACCGGAGAGGACCACGACGGCCAGCAGCACCACAGGCAGCACCAAGGGTGTCGTGGCAATCCGCGGGCGAGCGCGCTCGCGGTTGGCGAATACGCCGAGCCAGAAGCGCCCGATATAGGCGAACGTCATGCCGGCCGCGAGCGTAGCCATCCAGATCAAGACCGGTCCGTGGTCGGCGGCCGTGGCGAAGAACAGCTCTTCCTTGAAGTATCCGACGGTTAGCGGTAGCCCGGCGAGGCCCGCGGCCGCGACCGCACTCGCCCCGGCCAGCACCGGTAGATCCCGCCAGTTGCCACTCGCCGCGGACAGCCGATCGGTTCCGTTGGCGCTGGTAACCGCCCCGGCGGTGAGAAACAGTGCCGCCTTGCAGAACCCGTGGGCGAACAGAAAAAAGGGTGCGCCCACCAAGCCGTGCTCGCCGCCGAGACCGACGAGCGCAAGCACATGCCCGTATTGAGCAATGGTCGAGTAAGCGAGGATGGCCTTGAGTCCGTCCGCGCAGAGCGCGAGCAGGCCCCCCACCAGTGCCGAGACCAGGCCGATCCAGATCAGGGCGTCCAGGATCTCCGGCAACCCGCCGAATAGGGGCCGCAGCCGCAGGCCGACGAACACCCCGGCCGCAACCAGCGCGGCCGAGTGCAGATACGCCGATACCGGCGTGGGTGCGATCATGGCCCTGGGCAGCCAGAAATGCAGCGGCATCTGCGCGCTCTTGGCCAGCACGCCGCCGATCAGGCACGCCGCCGCGACCGTGGAGACCTCCTCCGGGCGTATCTCGGTGATCACGGTCGTTCCCTGGTCCGCGGCGATCAGCAGCGCGCCGAGCAGGAACAGCAGCGAGCTCCCGCCGGTCAGCACCAGGGCGAGCATCGCCGAGCGTCCGGCCTCGGGCTCGTCCCGATCGAAGCCGATGAGCAGGAACGACATCAGTGCCGTCAGCTCCAGGGCACCGAACATGACGACCAAATCTCCGACCATGACGAGCAGCAACATCGCCGCCATGAATCCGAGCATCAACACGCAGAAGCGTCCCTGCTCCTCGATCGGCCGTCCATGCTCCTGCAGATGGTGCGGCAGGTAGCCGCGGGTGAAGAGCAGCGCCACCGCCGCAAGCGCCGAGCTGAACACGCCCATCGCCGCGGAGAGGGGGTCCAAGTCGAGCACCAAACGGCTGCCGGTCGCCGCGAACCAGGGAAGATCGATCCGCGCCGGCATCTCGGTCCACCACATCCAACCCATCAGCAATGTTGCCGCGGCCGCGGCCGCGGCCCCGATCAGCGGCGCGGCGCGAGGACGCAGCAGGCACAGACCCATCGCCACGGCGACAACGAGGACCAGCAGAATCAGTAGATCGGCAAAGATCGCCATGCAGCTTCTTTCAGAGCGGGTCGTGGTTAGTCGAACGCAAGCTTCGTACCGGGGAACGCAAGCGTCCGCTAATTGCGTTGCCACAAGCTAAACGGCCGCTCCGGAAAACCGAGCGGCCGTCCGATCGAGCGCGACGGGGCGCTCGGACCCCGTCGCTTCCGGAGGATCAGTTGTTGCTCGAACCCGCGGTCGGGGCGGCGGTGCTGTTTCCGGAGGTCGAGGACGATTCACCGGGCTGGGACGCGCCTTGGGTCATCTCGGTCGTCTCGAAGGCCGCGAACTCGGAGGCGTCGATGCGGTCGTCATTGTTTTGATCCATCTCGCCCCAGTGCTTCGAGAGGCTATCTCGCTGGTCGAGCTCCGACTTGCTCAGATAACCGTTGTTGTCGGAGTCGATGTTGTTGAAGGTGCGCACCGGCTGAATGGAGCCCTGGCCCGGGGTGCCTTGGGTGCTCGCCACGCCGGCGGCCGCGGCGTCGGCCTCACCGATGCTTACCATCATGTCTTCGTCGAGCTCCTCGTATTGATCTTCCGCATACTCGGGCCGGGCGTTGAGTTCCTCCTTGGACGCTTGGGGCGCTACCAGCTGGTCGCCGCGCAGGCTGAGGTCGCGCGTGGAAATGACGACATCCTTGTCGCCAATCCCGAGGAATCCGCCGACCGACACGACCGCGTAGGTATCGTTGGTTTCCTTGTTGCGGACGATTCCTTCGACCTCGCCGATCTTGTCGCCGGACATGCTGACGACATCCATATCATCGAGGTCCTCCGCACGCTTGTTGGTGGTCCAGCCGAGCGTCGAGCCCGCATCGCTGCCAACCCCCGGAACCGTGCCCTGCTGCATACCGGGTTGGGATTGCTCGGCCGCGTTTGCCGGATGAACCAGCGCGACGGAGAGTACGAATGCGCTAACCGCGCAGGTGTAAAAAGGTTTCATGGTGGTTTCCTCCTGACGTTCCGTTTGAATGTGTCCAGGCGACTCGTGGACGCCTCGCGACACGGACGTGAACGCACGTTGTGTGCCACGCGATGGGTTCCCGGCGCGCTCCGTCTTTCGCCGCGCCAGCCCCCGTACCGCGGAGCTTGGCCCGGGCCTCGTCGGTGGATCTGAGCCGAAGCCGGTTTATTCGCACCCGCTAATCGGACAACCCTCGGCCGCCGGACACCCGCCGGATACCCGCCGGCGCGCCCGGGGCATCGCCGCTTGGGCTGGAACTTGCGTGTTCCGCCGATCAAGACCCCACTGCTCGACGGAAACGCCCCCCCATGATCGATCTCCTCGCCTACGTCCTGTTGCTCGCCCTGCTGCTGATCCTTGCGGCCTACCTAACCCGCACGACCGCCGTGCGCCGCATGCGCTCGATCGGCGAACAAGGTGCCTCGGTTGACGCCAGTATGGAGAAGTTCAATCTCTATCTGGGACTATTGACCTCGACCCATGTGGTGGGTGGGAACCGAATCGAGGTGTTGTTCAACGGGGACGGGACCTTCCCGCGGTTGTGGGAGGATCTTCAGCAGGCCAAGGAGGTCATCTGCGTCCACGTCTATTTCTTCAAGCCGGGGAAGTTGGCGGATACACTGCTGCGGATCTTGAGCGAGCGCGCCCAGTCCGGGGTGCAGGTGCTGGTGCTTCTGGACGCGGTGGGGGCCGGGAGTGTCCCCAAGAGCTACCGCCAACGTCTGCGCTCCTCGGGGGCCGAGGTGGCGATGTACCGGCCCTTTCGCTTCAGGGATCTCTACAAGTATCAACAACGGATGCACATGCGCGCGGTGGTGATCGACGGGCGTATCGGCTTTACGGGCGGGTTCGGCATTGCGGATCAGTGGCTCGGCGACGGGCACTCACCGGGTCAGTGGCGCGATACCAACGTGCGGGTCGAGGGACCCGTAACGATGCAGCTTCAAGTGGCCTTCTCCGTGAACTGGGCGGAGGCGACCGGCGATCTCTTGGTGGGGGACGGCATCACCCCGTTCGACCAGGCCCCGCGACCGACCGAGCCGATGGCCGCCGGGGTCATGACCTGCTCGCCCTCGCTGGGAACCACCAATGCGGAGCGCTTCTTCTTTCTCTCCATCGCCTCCGCGCGGGAGCGGATCTACATCGCGAACGCCTACTTCGTCCCGCCGCGCGACATGCGGTGGTTGCTCATGAACGCCGCGGATCGCGGGGTGGACGTGCGCGTGCTCACGCCAGGGGCCAATACGGACGAGCCGCTGGCCTGGCACGCAAGCCGCGCGATCTACAAGCGACTCATCGAAGCGGGGGTGCGCATCTACGAGTACCGGCCCGGAATGATGCACGCCAAGACCTTCGTCGCCGACGGCTGTTGGGCCACGGTGGGCACCTTCAACTTCGACAACCGCTCGATGAAGCTAAACGACGAGGTTGCCTTAATCATCCGCGACGAGTCCATCGCTCGCTGTTTGGAAGCGAACTTTATCGACGACTTGGAGTATGCGGACGAAATCAACGTCGACGAGATCTTCCGCAATCGATTCGATTACCTGAAAGGTAGATTTTCGCGCCTGGTTTCTCCGCTCCTGTAGCCGCAAGCCGCTCATGTGGAGAACGGGGTCGGGGTAGTGACCGAACGCATCGGCGGTAGCCACTGGCGCGCCTGCGCGCTACGACGAATGGATTGCTTCGCCGAATCAATCGGTTAAGCGAAGCCCGGTTGCTTCCGGCGGCCGAAAGGATCGATCAATCCCGCGCGGCGCACACCAGACCGGAATACGTCGTCGTGCGGCGATCAGGTGCCTTTGCCGCCCGCCTTCTGCGGGAGCGTGACGGAGCCGCCCTGAAACTCGCCTGCGGTCAACGCTCCGTCCCCATCGCTATCGAGCTCGTTGAATTGGCCGCGAATACGCGGCAGGACCTCGGCCTCCGCTGGCGACAGTGCGGCGTTGCCGTCTCGGTCCAGATCCTCGAAGCAGGCGAGTGTCGCGTCTTGTCCCGGATTAGTCGTGAGGTCGCAGCCGGCAGGCAGATCATTCGCCAGCACCAGGGTCGCGGAGGCAAGGAGACAAAAGGTGGTGGTCTTGTAGAGCATTGCCATCTCTCCATAGTTCAAATGAATCAATCGATTAGCTCGATGGCGTTTCTCACGCTTTCAACGCCGTAGAGCGATCGCACGATCTGTTCCGCCCACACCCCCTGTCCCGGGACCGGGACGACTCCGGTGAGCTGGACGTGGCCGTCGGTTACGTCGATCTTGATGCGGTCCTTCAAAACCCGGGGGTCACGCTCCAACGATTGTGCGATGCGCCGGTGCAGGGTCTCGTCGTCTGGCCGGGACAGCCCTTCCCGTACCTGCACCAGCGCGGTGTTCACGTGCACCGCGTTGACGACGCCGACGACTCCAGCGGTGTCCTCCGCAATGCGACGTGCGCGGCGACTCTCGACCGAATTAGAGACGCTGCCGTGCAGGGTGGCCACGGCGTCCACCACGTCGACCATCAGGTCGTAGGGCGCGAGCTCCGCGTTCCAGTCCAGTTGTCGCTGGATGTCGGCCTGCAACAGGCCATCCGCCCGGTTGTCGGCCGCGACAGACGTCACTACCGGCCCCATCATCAGGGCCAGGAACAGCAGTGGGTTGCCGAGTCGGCCGAGTGCCCTTGTGATCGATGTGATCGTGTTCAGCCAGGTCATTGCCGCACCTCGTGGGAAGCTCCGAACGACCCCTCGAGCCATTCATGAGTGTTGAGAAACTTGCTCGGGTGATCAGCAGAGACCATGCCAAGCCACGCCCGGGCCGCAGGGTGATCGAGAGGTGGGCGCGCATACGTCCGCGGGGGATCTGGACCGCGTTGGGGTGAATTCCCCCGCCGCGGCGGGGTCTCAATGGCGCAGGCGGTCGCGGCGCTTATGGCATGGGAGCTGCGTGTTGTATTGCTACTCTTTCCTTTGCTCGCCGAGGGCTCCAGGTTCTCGCGCGGGCGTCACAGGAGATCATCATGCTTCGCAGCCTAACCGAGCCCGAGGGATACCGACTTTCCGCGCTGGACGGGGAGATCGGCCATTGCAGCGACTTTTTGTTCGACGACCGAAAATGGACCGTGCGCTATATGGTGGCGGACACCGGCGGTTGGCTGTCGGGCCGCAAGGTCTTGGTGTCGCCGGAGTTTCTGGACTCCCCGGAGTGGGAGACACGGCATTTCCCGGTGCGTCTGGAACGCAATCAGATCGAGGACAGTCCGCCCTTAGACAGCAATGCGCCCGTGTCGCGTCGCTACGAGCGTGCGTACCATGATTTTTTCTCGGCTCCCTACTACTGGGTGGGTACGGGTCTTTGGGGCCAGAATCCGTACCCCGGTATGATCGCGTCGCAGCAGCTCGGGCCGGCACCGCGGGAAGACCCCGACCTCAATCCAGAGGCCACTCATCTGCGGTCCGTGCGCGAGGTGACCCGATATTCAGTGGTCGACACGAAGGGCAACAAGGCCGGACAGGTGAAGGATTTCGTGTTCGACGATGCGGATTGGTCGCTGCGCTATTTCGTGGTCGACACCTCTTGGCTGCCCTTTTCCAAGGAAGTGCTGGTGCCGACGGATCAGATCGACGACGTGGACTGGGTGGACCGCACCATTCGCGTGAGCGTTACGGAAGATCAGATCGGCGACGCGCCGGAATATGACTCGCGTGCTCCAGTCAACGAGGCGCAGGAAACGGTTCTCTACGACTATTACGGGAGACCGCGCGGGCGGCCGCTGAATCGGGACTGACGGCAACATCCGTCGGCGCGGAGCGACCTTGAACAGGTGGATTTTCGCTGTTTGAGGCGTAAGGGACGGGCACGCGCCCGATGCTGCCGTAGCCGTTTTCAGCCAAGGAAAGGCGGCCGGTCAGCGTCGAGCGTCGAATCCAGGTCGTTTCTCCGTCATTCGGTTCCGGCATGTCCAACGAGGTTCGACCTTGCGTCGAGCGCGTTCAGCGAATCGAGGATCTCGGCGAGGGTGCTCTGCATCGGCGGTGCCGGCGGCTCGCCCGCGGGGGTCTGCATGCCTGCCCGCAGATCCAGCTCCCACTGCTTTAGGAGCTCGATCTTCTCTTCGCGAGTCAAATCGTTTCGGCTTAATACGTCCTTCGGGCTCACCAGCTCGAAGCCGCTGCGTTCTCGGGGCTGTCCTGTCGTTCGGTCGTTTTCCATCAGCTTCTCCTGGTTGCAGTAAATCAGCCCGCGGATCAGGAGCCTCCGACGCCGCGGTCCACGCCCTTTGTGCGTAGCCAATCGGCATGACATTCGCCGCCGCAGAAGTAGAGTACGTATTCGCGAGCCTCTGGCGCGATCGCGGCGGAGGCGGGGATCAGCTTCTTGCAGACGCTGCACGAAACCTGTTTCGGCGCTGTTGGCGAGGGTTGCTGTCCTTGCTCCCCGCCCCGGGGATCGTCCCGCCCGGCTTTGGCAGGCACGATCCTACGCGGATCGGCTCGGTCGTCGGCCATCGTCGAGTCTCCTCAGTCCAGCACGGATTTCGCTTAATGCAACGCCGAGAGGATGCGTCCCGGCCTCTTGGGCGGATTCATTGAGCAGAGTTGCTTGCCACCTTTTCAGCAGCTTCCGCTGCTGCTTCGCGCTTAGACTGTCCGCGGGTCCGGTGCGTGTTTCGCGCCCCTCCGGGGAATCGTTAGGTTTGTTTTTTTTCGGCAATTTCTTTTCCTTTTCTCTTACGAACCGTCGCGATGCTTCTCGGAATCCGCACGGCACGCCTACGCTAGGCTTAACGAGCGTGCCGCGCGCGTGATCGATTTAGTCGCGGGTCGGTTTCTCATAGTCGCGATGTACGGAGGGATCCTGTTCCTTGGCGCGATCCCTCCCCGCCTCTTCCGCGTCCTCCGCCTCCGTCGGATCTTGCTCGTGGGCGTTTCGTGCCGCCTCGTCGACCCGGCCGGATTCCACGAATTCGCGCGTGTCCTCGTTGTACTGCCGGGCCGACTCCCGGTCCCCCTCGCCCTGATTCTCGTTGCGACGCGTCCGGTCGTTGTTCTCGTCGTTGCTCATGTTCGCTCTCCCTCTGGTTGGTGTGCTATGCCGGCCCACACAACGGACCGATTGCTCGCCTGGAAACAGCAAATCTCGTGCCGGCATCGGGATCCCGGTCGTCGCGGGGCGGACGGCGGAGCGATCGGGGCAAATCCACCGCCGACGGGCGTTTTGCACATTGCAGGCAGCCGGTGGGGTATTCGCTGCCCACGAGCAAGGTTGCCGAAAACGGGCCAGCTGATCGTGCCCGTCGTATACGCAAATACCGGCGTGCGGACCGACGAAATCGGACGCCGTCACCGTATCGTCACCGCGACCGCTCGACATCGGTCGCGTACGCTCGGGATTTCGCTGCGGGACCTTGCGGAGAGTGAGCGGTTTGTCGCGGATGTGGGATGTGGGTACAGGATCGTCGTACTTGGGCGTTCTCAGAATCTCGTGCGCGGCCGCACCACCGATCACTCCCATCCGCCCGAGCGCGCGCCGCGGGGCGCCCGATGCACCGTTCGATTGGAAATGGTTAGGAATTAGCTACTTATGCCCGGCGTGTAGCAGTCTTGCAAACGAAAAATTGCGTGATAACCTAGCGCTCTGTCACAAAAACGGCATGTCGCTTGCGCTGGATGGCGCCAGGTATTCCACATTACCCCCGAATCGGCCCCGGGTTGATCCGCGGAGCGGCCGCCATTGGCCGTGGCCGAACGCTGGTCCAGGTTCCGTTCGACGATGTGTATGCTTCGTTGTGCGGGAAGGGCACTGCCGTGGTTGCGACTTCGAGAGGTCGTTGGCGACTCGCGGGTCGCGACGCGTCGCGATGAACGAGCTTAGCGGCGTCCTCGATTTGGGGCTGTTCCTCAAGGTGCTCGACGCCTCGCTGAACGGCATGTACGTCTACGACCTCGCGGCGGGCGTCAACACCTTCGTCAACGCCGAATACACCCGTATCACCGGGTACGATCTTGCGCAGCTCCAGGCGATGGATGGCGAGACGTTCCACCGCTTGTTCCATCCCGACGACCTGACGGCCGTGCTCGCCCATCTGGCCGGGCTGACGAGCGCGGCGGACGGCGAGTGCCGAGAGGTGGAGTATCGCTTTCGGCACCGCTCGGGCGAGTGGATCTGGTGTCTGTCGCGCGGCTCGGTGCTCGAGCGCGCCGGCGATGGCTCCGCGCGCAGCATTATCGGCACCTTTCTCGATATCGGCGACCGCAAACGTGCGGAGGCCGACCTGTCGCTGAGTCGGGCGAGCGTCCGCGAGCGCCAAGCCGAAATCGAGCTGATCTACGACAGCGCCCCGATTGGACTCTGCATCCTCGATTGCGATCTGCGTTACCTGCGCATCAATCAGCGGCTGGCCGAGATCAACGGACTTCCCGCGGAGGATCACATCGGAAGGACGGTGCGCGAGGTCCTTCCCGGCCTCGCCGATGAGGTGGAGCCGCAGATGCGCCGGGTCATCGAAACGGGCCAGCCGGTACCGGATGTCGAGGTCAGCGGCTACGTGCCGTCCAGCCCCGGCACGCTACGCACCTGGGTCGAGAGCTGGTTGCCGCTAACGGACGCCGAGGGTCGTGTCACCGCCCTCAACGTGGTGACCCGGGAGGTCACGGAGGAGCGAATGGCCCGCGAGGCGTTGGCCGAGAGTCGGGAACGCTACCGATTAGTCGCCGACTACACCTACGACTGGGAGTATTGGGTCGGACACGACGGCGCACTGCGTTGGATGTCGCCCTCGTGTGAGCGCATTACCGGTTTTGACGCGCAGGCGTTTCTGGCCGATCCCGCGCTCTTGAACCGGATCGTCCACGACGATGATCGGCCGTTGCTCGATCATCATCGCGAGCAGTTTCAAGCCGAGCACCCACACCGCTTCCAGCTCCGCATTCAACGGGCGGATGGCGAAGCCCGTTGGGTGGAGCATATCTGCCAGCCGGTGTTCGGACCGGACGGCTCGTTTTCGGGGCGTCGCGTCAGCGTGCGCGACGTCACCGAATCCCGCGAGGCGAGCGAGGCTCGCGATCGGCGCGAGCGGGAGTTCGCCACACTCGCGGAAAATTCACCCGATATCATTGCGCGCTTCGATCGCGACCTGCGCCACCTCTATGTCAACGCCGCGGTGGAGAAGGCGGCGGGGATGAAGCCGAGCCAATTCTTGGGTAAGACCAACCGCGAGCTGGGGATGCCCGAGGAGATGTGTGCGCAGTGGGCGGCGGTGCTGCTGTCGGTATTCGAAAGCGGCGAGCCTCGAAACCTTGATTTTACCTTTCCCGCCCCGGACCGCGAGCGATTCTACAGTGCCCGGGCGGTTCCGGAGCTCGGGCCCGACGGGTCGGTCGAGACCGTGCTGAGCTCGACGCGCGACGAAACCGAGCACCGCGAGGCCCGGGCACGGGCCGCGATGCTGGCCACGATCGTCGAGAGCTCGGCCGACTTCATCGGTATGGCGGCGCTCGACGGTCGGGTCCTATACATAAACCGCGCCGGTCGGGCGCTGGTGGGGCTGGACGACTCAAACGCCGGGCGCTCGGTCACGGTGGAGGAGCACCTGTACCCCGAGGACCTGCCTTTCCTACACGAGACGGTGCTGCCGGCGGTAATGGAAACCGGGCACTGGGCCGCTGATTTTCGCTTCCGGCACTTCGTGACCGGCGAGGCGATCGACGTGCACTGGTACGTGGTACGAATTGACGATCCGGTAACCGGCAAACCGAGCCGACTGGCTACCGTGACACGCGATATCCGCGGCGAGAAGGCTGCCGAGCAGGCGCTGCGCGAGGCCGACCGGCGTAAGGACGAGTTCCTCACCGTGCTTGGTCACGAGCTGCGCAACCCCATGGCGCCCATTCGCAACGCGGTGGATATCCTGACATTGCTCGCCGAGGGTTTGAGCCCGAAAGCCGATTGGGCGTTGCAGGTGCTTGACCGCCAGACCGCCCACCTCGGCCGCCTGCTGGACGACTTGCTGGAGGTTTCGCGCATCGTGCGCGGCAAGCTCAAGCTCGAGCGATCCGCGGTGGAGCTGCGCGACGTCCTCGAGCAGGCGGCGGACGGGGTTCGACCACTAGTGACCGAGCGTCGTCATCGTTTCGAGGTTGGCCTTCCCCCGCGCGGGTTGTTGGTGGACGGCGATCCGGTGCGACTCTCTCAGATCCTTCTGAATCTGCTGCTCAACGCGGCCAACTACACCGGCCACGATGGCGAGATCGGAATCGGCGTCGAGAGCGACGACACGCAGGTGATCGTAAGGGTTACAGACAACGGTCCCGGCATCCCACCCGATCGCATCGAGGCGCTCTTCACCCCCTTCTCCCAGGGCGAGCAGGACGGCCGCCCGTCGCCCGGTGGACTCGGGCTGGGACTCACCATCTCCCGGCGGCTGGCCGAGATGCACGGTGGTCGCCTGGAGGCGGCCAGCGCATGGCCGGAGCCGGGCTCCACCTTCAGTCTCTATTTGCCGCGGCTCACCGAAGCGCCGGCCCCGGCGGCGGAGCCGCAACCGACCCTGCGCACGGGGAACCAAGACACCGTTAGGGTCCTGGTGGTGGACGACAACGCGGATGTCGCGTCCGCCCTTGCCATGTTGCTCCAGGTGCTCGGGTATGACGTGGAAACCGCAAGCTCCGGCGCGCAAGCACTCGAGCTGGTGGAGCAACGGTGTCCGCGCCTCGCGTTGCTGGACATCGGACTGGAGGACATGGACGGCCTCGAGCTCGCCCGCCGGCTGCGGACGCGCTTTCCCGACCCCAAGCAGCTCAAGCTCGTTGCCATCACCGGCTACGGACACGAAGAGGCGCGGCAGCGTTCGCTCGCCGCCGGTTTCGACGAGCACCTGGCCAAGCCCGTGGACGCGCGCACCCTGCGAACACTGATTGCCGGCTTGTAGCCGCCCCCTCGCGTCGGAGTGGCGGCGTCCTCATTCGCGTGGAGTCGACGCGCATCTCGCCGCGTTTTTTCAGCCGGCAAGCGGTGAATTTCACCCACTGAAGCCGATTCGTCTCCCGTAGCCACAAGCAGAACCGGTTTTCGCCGCCGTCGCCACGACCCTGGTTCCGCTTGCACCGGCTTCGTGCTGCCGCGTAACCTGTAGTCCAAGCACGTACTTCCGACCGCAATCTCCCAAAACCGATAGGGTTAGACTCTTCGGGCATATTTGCTGCTCCGCCGTCGCTATGGGAAGCACGAGGTTCGAGCTCTTCCCCGCGGCGAAGGCCCTGCTTGCGCCGCCACGCGGGCCGCCGCAAGCGCGGCTCGCCTCCGAAAAATTCTAAACGGAGGCTGCGACAGTGAGGCGCTTTTTTTGCAATCGCGACGACACTAGCGATCGAAGTTTTTCGATCCACTTTGATCGGATACTGTTTGTTTTATTGGCCCTCGCCGAGCCGGCCTGTGCCGCAATCGGTTTCAACGACGTCAGCACAGCGGCGGGATTCAGCTACGTCGGTGAATCCTGGGGCGCCGCTTGGGGCGACTACGATGCCGACGGCTGTCCCGATCTGTTTGTCTCCCACCACCGGGACCGGTCGGTCGGACGAGGTGTTCACCGCAACCGCTGCGACGGAACATTCCGAGACGTAACCAGGTTGGTCGATGCGAGCGGAACCCTGACCGGGCCGGACGACCCGCACGCGGGCACCTGGGGGGACTTCGATAACGACGGCGATCAAGACCTTCTGATCGCCGCGAATCCGTCCCTGAAGGGCAGCTCCGTACGCCTCTACGAGAGCGCCAACGGCCAATTGATCGATCGCACGCTTCGGCACGGCATCAAGATGCGCGCCTTGGAAGGGCGCATGGCCATTTGGCTCGACTACGACTACGACGGCGAGCTCGACTTCGCCTTGATGCGACTCTCGGACGAACCGGCGCTCCTGATGCGTCAGGTGAACGGGTCGTTCGTGGATCGGACAGCGTCGACGGGGCTCGCCTGTAAGCAGGACAACTTCGCTCAGCTCGTCGATCTCACGGGCGACGGGATGCTCGACCTGGTATGTGGACACCGCGATGTGGGACTCAATATCTTTCCCGGCGGCGTTTTCGACATTGCCACGTCCCCCTTTCAGCCGCTCGTCAATCGGCTGCCGCGGGTGCCCGCCTTCACCGACAGCCTATTCGCCGACCTCGACAACGACCTCGCTCCGGACGCATTCGTCGTCCGCGGCGATATGCGTCCGAACGAGGCGCAAATCATCGGTGCTAACCGCATCGAGGCGAGTCTTACCGCCATCGACAATTCCATCGAAAAGGGCTTCTCGTTCGCCGGGGGCGGGCGCCTGCGCATCGATCTCACCGCCGCCTACGAGATCACCGCCAGACAGGTCTTCATCGGTGCGGCTGGATGGCACCCGGGGACGCTGTCGTTCGCGCTCGATCCCGCCGATCCGGCCAACTCCGGGCTCAAGACACACCGGCCGGGAACCGACAAGGGCATCTACATCGGCTTTGACCTCGCGCAGCAGCGCTGGCGGCTGGTGGCCTCCGACGTCTCCGCCTATGTCGAAATCGCCAGCGCAGCGCCGCTCGCAGGCTTGACCATGATCGGACTGGAGGCCGAGGACCGGACCATGAGCCCGGTGTTGCTGAGGAACGTCAACGGAAGATTCGTCGACCAGACCAATACGGCCGGCCTCGGGAACCCGGTCGCATGCGCGAGCGCGGCGGCGGGCGACTTCGACAACGACGCCGATCTGGACCTCTACTTGGTGTGCCGCGGGGGGGTACGAAACCGACCCAACATTCTCTACGAAAACCTCGGCAACGGGCGCTTTCGTGCTGTGGCCGGTGCCGGCGGCGCGCGCGGTCCGGTTGGGGCCGGGCTGCAAAGCGGTGCCGG
>JBGSTR010000196.1:0-6070 GCA_041736365.1 Chromatiaceae bacterium
CTTGGCGGCGGGCCGCGTTCGCCGTCTTGCTACCCTTCGCGGTCGTGCTCGGCTGGTGGCTGACGCTCGCGCCGAGCAACGCGCGCGATTGGCAGCCGGACGTTGCGCGACTACCTACAGCGACGCTCGACGGCTCCCTGCTGACGGTACGCAACCTCCGCAACTTCGCCTATCGCGGCGAGCAGGCATTCACCGAGCGTTGGGAGACACGGACCTACGACCTCGACACCCTGGTTGGATTCGACATGTTTGTCTCGTTCTGGGGCCCAACCCTCTATGGTCACACCATCGCGAGTTGGGCATTCGCCGACGGCAGCCACCTCGCGGTGTCCATCGAGACGCGCAAGGAGCAGGGCGAGGTCTACTCGGCCCTGCGGGGCTTCTTTCGCCAGTACGAGCTCTATTACGTCGTCGGCGACGAGCGCGACCTGATTGGGCTTCGCACCAACCACCGCGGGGAGACGGTGCACCTGTACCGCGTCGGTGGCTTGATGAACAAGGGCCGGGAGCTGTTGCTCGACTATGTGCGAGAGATCAACGCCGTCGCCGAGCGGCCGCGCTGGTACAACGCCCTGACGCACAATTGCACCACGAGCATCTGGCACCACACGAAGGCGGTGGGCTCGGGTCCGACTCTTGACTGGCGACTGCTCGCCAACGGCTACCTGGTCGACCTCGCCTACGAGCGGGGCACGGTCTACACCGACATCCCGCTCGACGAGCTGAAACGTCGCAGTGATATCACCGCGCTGGCGCGCTCGGCCGCGGATCGCGAGGACTTCTCCAGGGCCATCCGCGAGGGTTTGCCGCCACGACCTTAGACGATTGCCGGAGAATCATGTACCAGATCGCGAAGGACTTTCGTCTGCCTTCAAGGAGCGCCGATAGGAGCATAGCCGGGCTATGTGACTGTCGGCGCGACGCCGAAGGCGGGCGAAAGGACGAGCGAGATGGTGCATGGTTTGACAGAAATCGCCTTAGCCTGACCTGGAGTTGGGGTGCGGTGAGGAACGAACCGCACCGATCGAGAACGATGCGGTTCGCTACGCTCACCGCATCCTACGAGCTGGGCCGGCGCGCTGGACGCGGCGATTGCGCCATGCAGGCCGCGCGGAGCCGGCGGCGCTGGTGGCTTTGGGACGATGCGCTCGCCATGCTGGGCCGGGCGCGTTGTCCCTGTGCCTCGAACCGCGAGGTTTGAGGAGTCCATGGGAGGCCCGGCATGAACCATCCCCGTCAACCGACCGAGGAGCTCTTAAGTCAAATGGGTTACGTATCAATTGTTCGCGCGGCCGCTACGGCGACCCTTCTCATAATGACCTCGACGGCGATCCTCGCCGATACTGAGGTCACCCCGATTAGGGTCGTGGCGAAGGAGTCGCAGGTATCCGGGGAGGTGACCGTCGTCAACCCCGAGACCCGAATGCTGACCGTCCGCACCGCGGACGGCAGCTTCGAGGTCTTGCACATTCCGCCCGAGGCTGAACGGCTCTCCGAGATCAAGATCGGTGACCAGCTCACCGTCGACGTCACCAGCACCGTCCTCATCGAGCTGGAGCAGGGCCGTGACGCGGGCGCGATGGGCTTGGTCGCCGAGACCGCCGTGGAGCGTGATTCAGGGCCAAATCCGAGCGGAATGATCATGGACAGCGTGACACTCTACGGCCAGATCGTCGATGTCGATCGGGACGCTGGCGAGGTCACCATCCGCGGCGCCGAATCCACTCGCACCTACAAGGTCGAGGACAAGTCTCAGCTCACCACGCTCAACGTGAAAAAGGGCGATGGGGTCGTGGTGAGGATCAGAAACCTCATCATGGGCGAGGTCAAACGCTGATTCACGCCTTAGGGAAACGCTGATTTATTGCGTTTCCCGTCCGGGGCCAGGGATGGCCCAGCATTTTCAGGCACCCTAAGTGCCTGAAAATTCTCCGGCAATCGCCTTACGCAATCGCAGCGGGCTACCTCGACAGCTCCACCTTAGTCGTAGACCTCGGCCCTGCGGCAGGCACGCGCGCTGCTTCGGGATCTCGGCGATGCGGATTAGGTTTCGGGCCTGCGGGCTGTTTCAGGCGAGGGGCGCGAGGCCGAGCCACCGGCTCACGGCGGCATCGAGCGTGCGCTTCTCTTCATCCGACAGTCTGCCCAGGCGCTGGCGCAGCCGGTGCCTGGAGACGGTCATGATCTTGTCCGCCATGGCGAAAGACGGGCGCAGAAGCCCACTGATCTTGCCGGGCGCGATCGGTGTGCGGAACAATGGGGCATGGATCGATGTCGTGGTCACCAGGCAAAGGGTCACGCTTTCTCGTTCGGCCAAGAAGACGTCTGCCTGGAGAATGACAGCCGGGCGTGGCTTGCCATATTCGCCCGGTGGCGCGCAAACCATGATGTCGCCGCGTGTCAGTCTGTCGGCCATTCAGAGAATGCCTCCCAATCATCTTGAGAATCCGCCTGGTTCGCCGCTTGGCATTGGCGGCGAACCTCGTCTTCCGTCGGCAGCTCCTCAAGGTATCGATCCAATGCCTCGACAATGATCGCGCTACGGTCGCGCGCCAACCGCGCGGCGGCCCAGTCGAGCCGTGCGCGCAACGCTTCAGGAAGCTTGACACTGGTTTGGACAGTCATGACGCTCGATTTGGTATTACCCGGGTAACACCCAGTCTACCCCGGTCGATAGGCGAATCAACCCCGCGTCGTCAGTTAAAAGTAGCGGCAGGGACGCACCGCGTGTCCCACTTCGGAGGTTG
The DNA here is from genome assembly GCA_041736365.1 of Chromatiaceae bacterium. Lineage (GTDB taxonomy): Bacteria > Pseudomonadota > Gammaproteobacteria > Chromatiales > Chromatiaceae > JBGSTR01. Next base: position 2,748 of record JBGSTR010000196.1, read on the forward strand.
GGGTGAGGGGCGATCCCCAACATTGGCCGAATCGGGGACACTGCGTTGGGGTTTCTGCGCCACCCCATCCCAGGAACGCTCGAGGGGTCGGCGACGTTGGAGGGTCGGTTGGGGCAAGGGCGGAAATAGGAGACATCTCCCGACCTTGCCTGAGGTAAGGGGGGCAGTGCTAACCTTAGGCGATTTCTGTCAAACCATGCACCATCTCGCTCGTCTTTTCGCCCGCCCTCCGCGTCGCGCCGACCGTCACATAGCCCGGCTATGCTCCTATCGGCACTCCTTGAAGCCGGCGGACCAAGGGCGCCCTGGCACCGCCTGATCGACACCGACCTGGCCGCGCCCGGATGACCTATACTCGGTCCGAATATAAACCCACCCACAGGGTGCCTCGATGAAGCCCACCGCGCAAGTCAAGCCTGTTTCGTACCTGAAAGCGCACGCGGCGGAGGTGATCCGGCTTGTGCAGGAGGTCCGCGAGCCCGTGATCGTCACGCAGAACGGTGAGGCGAAGGCCGTGCTGCAGGACATCGCCAGCTACGAGGAGGACCGGGAGACCCTGGCGCTTCTGAAGATCCTCGCGCTCGGCAACGATCAGGTCGAGCGCGGCGAGACGCGGCCGGCGGCCGCGGTGTTCGCCGAACTGCGCCGGGGACTGACACAACGCGCCGAGGATACCGAAGGCCCAACCTGAACCGCTCGGCATGACTTACCGTGTCGAGTTGACTGCTGCGGCGGAGCGCGACGTCCAACGTATTGTCGAGTACATCGCAGAGCACGACCTGCCGGAGCGGGCGATGCATGTGCTCGACGCCATCGAGGTGCGGATCGACGGCCTGGCAGTGGAGCCGACACGCGGGAGCTATCCGCGCGAGCTGTCCGCGCTCGGCATCCGGGAGTTCCGGGAGATCTGGTTCAAGCCGTATCGCATCGTCTACCGGGTCTTCGAGGATGACCAGGTCGTTCGTGTCTTTCTGATCGCCGACGCGCGGCGAAGCCTGCACCGGCTCCTGGAACAGCGGCTGCTCGGTACGTGAGCGCGAAACGCCCCGTGTGCGCCTCGGGCCAAAGGGGGGGCCAAAGCGGGGCCGAAGGGGCCAGCCTCGATTAATTCTCCGACGCGACTCGCCCTGGACCGTATTGACGTCCGAGCCTTGTCCTGCGACTAGCGGCAGGCGTCTATCACGCGCCATGGATCGCGAGTGGTACGCCGGTGAGGCCGAGGTGGAAGTCGGTAGACCAGCAGCGCGGACAGCCATGCACGGCCATCAGGTGGAGGCCCAGGGCGTCGGCAAGGGTCAGATCCTGATCGGGAAACCGGCGTAGTATCGCGGCGGCCGCATCCTGTTCGGACCGCGTCAGGGGTAACACCTCTAACGGCGTCAACGCATCGATGAAGGCCAGGAATTGCAACGCCCGGCCGCGATCGCAGCGGCGCAGGAACCAGCCATGTCCCTCCGCCACCACCAGCGGGCTGGTGATCAGTGCAGGAGGGCTCGCGAACAGGCGCCTGAACAGCGGATGGAAGCTGTCGGAGCGATCGAGGAACGCGATAAGCGCCGAGGTATCAACGTAGCTCGGCGGGTCATCGGCGTCAGTCCTTGTAGCCATAGACCAGCTCGTCGATGTGCCGGCTTGCCTCCTGATCGCCGCTCTCCACCATGGCCGCGTAACGCATCCAGGGCGGTTGGCCGGGTTCCGGCGGCAACAGCGGGCGCAGCGAGCGCCGCAACAGCTCCGCGAGCGAGATGCCAAGGCGCTCAGCCTCGGCCTTCGCTGCGGCGTATTCATCCTCCCTCAGGCTGATCTGGGTGCGGATCATTTTGATAACATTACAATGTCTGACTGTTATCAAAGTCTAGGCATCGCCGACGCCGATCGCAAGCCAACGACGGCGATCCCGCCGCGGAAGCCAAGACGACCGATGCGAGACCAGGGCCCAAGCAGGGCTCCGAATGGTGAGAAGAAACTCCGACATCTCGGAGTCGCGCCTCGGACCCACGCCTCCCCATCGACGCGGTCGGACACCTAATCCATTGGCCTTCTGACCCTTCCCGAGGGCCACACGGATCGCCAGGCGATGGCATTGCGTTTGCCTTCCCTCAGCCATTCCCCTGTAAGCCCCCAACGCACAAAGTGATGCGCGACGATGCGTGTGCCAAAGTCAACGCGTGACCCGCACCGCGCTTCCGATCGATCTTGATCCCAGCATTTACCCGATAGGAGAGAACCATGAGTGATGCCCCGAATGTCCAGTCCGCCAACGCCCAGCCCCTGGGCACCGATGAGCTCAAGCGCATCGACGCCTGGTGGCGTGCCTGCAACTACCTCTCGGTCGGCATGATCTATCTGCGCGACAACCCCTGCTCAAGGAGCCGCTCAGGATCGAGCATGTCAAGCACCGCCTGCTCGGGCACTGGGGGGCGAGCCCGGCCCTCTCCTTCACCTGGGCGCATCTGAACCGCTGCATCAAGCGCGATGACCTCGACATGATCTTCATGGCCGGTCCCGGCCACGGCGCCCCCGGCGTGCTCGGGCCGGCCTACCTGGAGGGGACCTACTCGGAGGTCTACCCGGACAAGAGCGAGGACGCCGATGGCCTCCAGAAATTCTTCAAGCAGTTCTCCTTCCCCGGGCACATCGGCTCCCACGTCACCCCTGAGACCCCCGGATCCATCCATGAGGGCGGCGAGCTGGGCTACAGCCTGTCCCATGCCTATGGCGCCTGCCTGGACAACCCGGACCTGATCGTCGCCTGCGTGGTGGGCGACGGCGAGAGGCCGAGACCGGGCCGCTGGCCACCGCCTGGCACTCGAACAAGTTCATCAACCCCATCCGCGACGGCTTGGTGCTGCCGATCCTGAACCTCAACGGCTACAAGATCGCCAACCCGACCATCCTCTCGCGCATCAGCCACGATCGACTCGCCGCGCTCTTCCACGGTTACGGCTATACGCCCTACTTCGTCGAGGGTGACGACCCCGAGACCATGCACCAGCGGATGGCGGCGACCCTGGATACGGCCATCGCCGAGATCCGCCGCATCCAGTCGCAGGCGCGCCAGAGCGGACAGGCGGAGCTGCCGAGCTGGCCGATGATCGTTCTGCGCACCCCCAAGGGCTGGACTGGACCCAAGGAGATCAACGGCCACAAGGCCGAGGGCTCCTGGCGCTCCCACCAGGTCCCCTTCTCGGACGTGCGGACCAATCCCGCGCACCTGAAGCTGCTGGAAGACTGGATGCGCGGCTACAAGCCCAAGGAGCTATTCGACGCCGAGGGCCGGCTGGTGCCGGGGCTGCGTGAGCTGGCCCCGACCGGCGGCCGGC
>JBGSTR010000198.1:0-4282 GCA_041736365.1 Chromatiaceae bacterium
GGTTTCGGCGTGCGCGACGTGCGTACCGGGGCGCCCGTGGACGCGGACACGGTCTTCCAGCTCGCGTCGGTGTCCAAACCCATGGGGGCGACCGTGGTCGCCCGCGCGGTCCACGGCGGCACCGTCGCTTGGGATGATCCGATCGTCAAATATCTACCGGACTTCGAGCTGTCGGACCCCTATGTCACCCGGCACGTCACGCTCGAGGATCTGTTTGCCCATCGCAGCGGGTTGCCCGACCACGCGGGCGACAGGCTGGAGGACCTGGGCTTCGACCGTTCAGCGGTGCTGGAACGGCTGCGCCTGGTGCCGCTCGATCCGTTCCGCGCCGCCTACCACTACACGAATTTCGGGATCACCGCCGCCGCCGAGGCCGTCGCCGCGGCTGCGGGTACCGATTGGGCAACCCTCTCCAGGCGCCTGCTCTACGAGCCCCTGGGGATGCGCAGCACCAGCTCTCGGTTCGCGGATTATGCGGCAGCGCCCAACCGCGCCGTCGGCCATGTGCGCGACGGCGAGCGCTGGGTGGCGAGATATACGCGCCAGCCCGACGCCCAGAGCCCGGCCGGTGGCGCGAGCTCGAGTGTCCAGGACATGGGCCGATGGCTGCGGTGGCTGCTCGCCGATGGGCGACTTGGCGCGGCGGAGCTTCTGACCGCGCAAGAGCTGGTTGATCTGCGCACTCCGCGGATGCTGAGCAACTCGCTGGCCAGCCCCGAGTCCCGCGCCAGCCAGTACGCGCTCGGCATAGGGGTGTCGGTGGACGAGACCGGTCGCGTGCGCCTATCACATTCCGGTGCCTTTGAGCTCGGGGCTGCCACGACCATTGCGCTGGTGCCTGCCGAGCAGCTCGGGATCGTCGTCCTCACCAACGGGATGCCGATTGGGGTTCCCGAGGCGATCGCCGCGGAGTTTCTCGACCTGGCGGAGACCGGCGTCGTAAGTCGCGATTGGTTTGCCGGTTACCGACAGATCTTCTCCGCGCTCGACGCCACCGAAAGCCGGCTTGGTACCACCCCTCCGGCCCACCCGGCTCCGCCGCGACCGGCCGATGCCTACAGCGGGCACTACGCCAGTGCCTACTATGGGCCGGCGGAGATCACCATCGAAGGCGACGGGTTGGCCGTGCACCTTGGGCCCGATCGCGCGCTTTACCCGCTGCGCCATTGGGACGACGACACCTTCGCCTACGAGACCAGGGGCGAAAACGCGAGCGGCCGCCAGGGCGTCACCTTCGCCGCTGGCGAGTCCGGGCAAATCCTGTCGTTCACGGTGGAGGACCTCGACCGCGAAGCCGAGGGCAAGGGTAGCCTCGGCGTCTTCATTCGCACTCGATGATCCTCGGCCGGCGCCGATCGGACGGCCGCCCGGAAGAAACTTGCGTCGCGACACGTTAAGACCGACGTGAGCTTGGTCCCCAGCTCCCCCTATGCTAGGGTCTGCCCGTTGTACGCCGGACCGGCAGAGCGGGAGTCGCCTTCGCGCGCTGAAAGATGCAGCCACTGAAACTGCTTAGCTATAACGTTCAAGCCGGGATTTATTCTCGGCAATACAGCGACTATCTTACCAACAGTTGGAAGCATGTGCTTCCGCATCCGGAACGCTTGGTCAATCTGACGCGAATCGCCCAGGTGCTTAGTCAGTACGATCTGGTCGGCCTCCAGGAAGTGGATGCCGGCAGCCTGCGCAGCGCCTATATCGATCAGATTCAGTACCTTGCGCGGCACGGCGCATTTCCATTTTGGTTCCGTCAGGTCAACCGCAATCTCGGACCCTTCGCCCAGCACAGCAACGGAATCTTGTGCCGAAGGCAGCCGACGGTGGTGACCGAGCATAAGCTTCCGGGGATGCCCGGGCGCGGTGTCGTGGTAGCTGAGTTCCCGCTCTCCAACGGTGAGGGACTGGCCGTCGGAATCGTTCATCTTGCCCTTGGTTGGCGGGCGCGAGGGCGACAGCTCGAGTTCCTTGTGACCCTGGCGGAGCAGCATCCGCATCTGGTCCTGATGGGGGACTTCAACTGCGGCTGTACGTCCAAGAGCCTCAAGCGCATGGTCCGCCGCTCGGGAATGCATGGCCTGGACTGCGATTTAAAGACCTTCCCGAGCTGGTCGCCGACGCATAATCTTGACCACATCCTGGTGTCGCGGTCGCTGCACGTTCTAGACGCGCGGGTGCTCAACTATCCGCTCTCGGACCACTTGCCGCTCAGTATGACCGTAGGTCTACCCGAGGGTCTCTCATTCGCGGAGGCGGCCCAGCATCGGACCCCGGAGGCGCGCGATCTCCAGGGGTCCGTTCAGTCCTGTACGTAGAAATAGTCCCACTCCGATCCGCTCGCCCGACTCATCAGCTCCAGCAGCTCCGCAGCCGGCAGGGCCTCATCCGGGAACACCTCTTCGATCGATACGAACAGGCGTCCGAATCCAGCCTGTCGTTTCCAATCCCAGCGCCAAGGCGGCATCGTCGCGTCGCAGCGTTCGCAGTGCAGCAGGGTGTCCAGCTCGCCGGTCCAGCGCTTGGCGTGCTCGTTCCAGCTGACCAAGCGGGTGCGGCATTGGGGACAGCGTGGCGGGCGGGAATTGCGTCCGTGGAGGAAGCGGGGCCGCACCGATGGTGATGCAATTGAGATGTGACACAGAGGGATAGAGCCGTTGGCCTCCCGCGCGCTTGGGAGTGCTACGGCGCAGCCGGTAAAGCTAATCAGGGTCAGAAAGCGCGGTCCTACGCGAAATAATCCGTCGGCGTCGTCGATGCGCGCGCCGATAAATTCGGCGCCATCAAGCGACTCGGTTAGACGTGCCCGATCCGGCAGGGCATGGGGGTCGGTCGGAGCTAGCACCAGCCGGCCCGTATGCATACCGGTGAACGGCCCGGAGCTCAGTAGACGTGCTTGCCCCAGAAACCGCGAACGATCGTCAACAGCACGATCTTGATGTCGAGTGGCAGGCTCCAGTTGCGGATATACCAGAGGTCGTGCTCCACGCGCTGCTCCATCTTGTAGACGTCCTCGGTCTCGCCGCGCCAGCCGTTGATCTGCGCCCAGCCGGTGATCCCCGGCTTGACCTTGTGTCGGAGCATGTAGCCCTGGATCTGGGTCCGGTAGTACTCGTTGTGTGCCACTGCGTGGGGGCGCGGACCAACGATTGACATCTCCCCGCGCAGGACGTTGATGAACTGCGGAAGCTCGTCGAGGGATGTCCGGCGCAGGAATGCCCCCACTCGGGTAGTCCGCTTGTCGTCCTTGGTGGCCTGAGTCACGGCCGCGCCGTCCTCGCACACGGTCATCGACCGGAATTTCAGGACTGAGATCTCCTCGCCCTCGCAGCCGTAACGCCTCTGTCGGAAGAACACGGGGCCCGGCGAGCTGAGCTTCACCGCTGCGGCGATCGCCAGCATCGGGATCGCGATAATGGTCAGGATCGCGCTGGAGAGGACGACATCCTCGATTCGCTTGACGAGTCCGTCCACGCCCCAGAACGGGGTGTCGACAATGTTGATCACCGGAATGCCCCGCAACGTCGACCACTTGCCGTGGAGCAGGCTTGCGGTGAAGAAGTCGGGCACGATGAAGATCGAGACCGTGGTGTCGCCGAGGCGATCGATCAGTGACGCGATGCGCGATTTTGCCGCCGCCGGCAGCGCGATATAGATCACGTCGAAGTCTCCGCGCTTCGCCATCAGCTCAAGCCGTTCGATCAACGTGAAATCCGGCTCACCGGGCGGGCTGACCAGATAAGGTCCGGGGTGAAAGTCTCGGTCCTCGATATAGCTGACGAGCTGTAGGCCGATCATTGGTGAGCTCTCGATGGTATCCGCGATCTCGGCACCGAGCTCACCGGATCCCCAGACCAATGCCTTGCGCGTAAGCGCCGCATCGTTCACCAGTCGGCGAAACAAGAACTTCGCCGCCAGGCGCCAACCACCGAGCAGGACCGGGACGGTGAACAGCCACGGCAACGTTGCGGCTCGCGCATAGTCTTCGGTCGCTTGCATGCCATAGGCAGTCAGCAGGAGTACAAAGACAACGCCGCTCCAGCCCACGCAGATCTGGATAAACTGCCGCGTAACGCTTTCGTTTCCGCGCCACGGGCGATACAAGCCGAGCATTTCCGCGGCCAGCACGAATAGCATCGATGCGAGCAGGGCGGCGGCGCCGTAGGCCGTGCCGAAGCGAGCTTCGGCCGCTAGGACGGTCGTCGCGATCAGAGTACCGACGATGATGGCTGAGTCGACAACCTTGCCGGCCAGTCCGATCCAGGCCGCGCTCGTGCCGGCGGCCGGG
>JBGSTR010000191.1:0-4898 GCA_041736365.1 Chromatiaceae bacterium
CGCCGTAAGGAGCGCCGCCGTAGCCGTAGCCGTAGCCCGGGTAGCCGGAGCCATACCCGTCGCCGTAGCCGTACCCGGAGCCATAGCCGCGGCCATAGCCACGTCCGCGACCCCAGCCGCGGCCCGAGCCGCCGCCGCTCATGCTCATGTTGAAATCGCCGTAGCCGTCGCCAAACATGTCGCTAAACATGTCGCCGACGCCGTCGCCCCAGCCGGAGCCGTATCCGGGGCCACCACCACCCCAGCCAGAGCCCGGACCCCACCATGCGGAGGCGGAAGCGGAAACACCGAGTAGGGCGGCAACAGCAACAGCAGTAGCAAGCTTCTTCATTCTGGATTCTCCAAGTCTTAGTTAGTATTCAGCAGCAAGCGTAAGCGCCGTATCAGCGCCGACGGGAGAAATTATATTAGCATTCGCTAAATTAGCCAATTATTTTTAGCTATCGGATTTTAGTTTCCGATTTTGTCATCCCCGTCCCCATGCAGACGAACGGTGACCTCCAACAGATCCTCCCACGCCTTGGCTTTGTGCTCCGGCGCGCGCAGGAGATAGGCCGGGTGGTAGGTCACACGCAACGGGATACGCGCCGCCCCCAGTGCGAACCAACGGCCGCGCAGACGGCCCACGCTGGCGTCGGTCCGAAGCAGATTTTGCGACGAGATCCGGCCCGTGGCTAGTACCAACCGCGGGTTGATCAGCTCGATCTGTCGGGCAAGAAACGGCTCGCAGCTCAGCGCCTCTTCCGGTTGCGGGTCGCGATTGCCCGGCGGCCGGCACTTCAGAATATTGGCAATATAGACCTGATCGCGGTTGAGCCCGATCGCGGCAAGCATGCGGTCCAAGAGCTGTCCTGCGCGCCCGACGAAGGGCTCGCCGCGGCGGTCTTCCTCAAGTCCCGGGGCCTCGCCGACAATCAACAGATCGGCGTTTCGATTGCCGACGCCGAATACCGTCTGGGTGCGGGCTTCGCACAACCCACAAGCGCGGCATCCACGGACCGCATCGCGCAAAGCGTCCCAATCCATGGCCGCGACACCACCCGCGTTGGCCGCGGCACCGTTGTTGGGTGTTGGCTCCGACGCGGATCGGTCCGCTTGCGCGGCTACCGGTGCTTGCGGCCTTGGTGCGCTCTCGGCCGACTCGCTCGCCCGCGGCACCCACAGATTCACCCCCAGCGCGTGCAGATAGCCGCGGCGGACCTGCTCATCCATTGCGCTCAGACGTCGCCCTGTTGCGGGTGGGCGCGTTGCGCGGGCTGCAGGATCTTGTTGCAGGCGTTGATGTAGGCCTTGGCCGAGGCAATCACGATGTCGGTGTCGGCGCCCTGTCCGTTGACGATGCGACCCTCGCGCTCCAGACGCACGGTGACCTCGCCTTGTGCATCGGTGCCGCTGGTGATGGCGTTGACCGAATAGAGCTTCAGCACGGTGGCGCTGTTGACGATGGACTCGATGGCCCGAAAGGTCGCGTCGACCGGGCCGCCGCCGCTGGCGCTGCCGGGCTCCTCCTCGCCGTCGAGGGTCAGCACCACCTGCGCGTGGGGCGTCTCGCCGGTCTCGGAGCAGACGCGCAGCGACACGAGCTTCACGCGCTCGTTGGCCGCATCCAGGGTGGCGTCGGTGACGAGTGCCTGCAGGTCCTCGTCGAAAATCTCGTGTTTCTTGTCGGCGAGGTCCTTAAAGCGGGAAAAGGCCGCGTTCAGCTCTTCCTCGGACCCGAAAACCACTCCCAGCTCCTGTAGCCGGGTGCGCAGCGCATTGCGGCCCGAATGCTTGCCGAGCACCATGCGATTGGCGTTCCAGCCTACGTCCTCGGCACGCATGATCTCGTAGGTCTCGCGGCTCTTGAGCACGCCGTCCTGGTGGATGCCGGACTCGTGGGCAAAGGCGTTGGCCCCCACGACCGCCTTGTTGGGCTGCACCGCGAACCCGGTGATGCTCGACACCAGGCGCGAGCACTTCATGATCTGAGTGGTGTCGAGGCGCGTGTCGCATTCGAATAGATCGCGGCGGGTGTGCACGGCCATCACCACCTCTTCCAAGGCCGCATTGCCGGCGCGCTCGCCGAGTCCGTTGATGGTGCACTCCACCTGGCGCGCACCGTTGCGCACGGCAGCCAGCGAGTTGGCGACCGCCAGACCGAGGTCGTTGTGACAATGGACCGAGAAGACGGCCTGGTCGGAATTCGGTACCCGTTCCCGCAGAGTGGCGATCAGGCTCCCGAACTGGTGTGGAATGTTGTAGCCGACGGTATCGGGGATGTTCACGGTGCGGGCGCCGGCGGCAATCACGGCCTCCAGAATCCGGCACAGGAAATCGATCTCGGAGCGCCCCGCATCCTCCGGCGAGAACTCCACGTCGTCGGTAAATCCCCGCGCCCGCTTCACCGCATGGACCGCCTGCTCCAGGACCTGCTCCGGGCGCATGCGGAGCTTCTTCTCCATATGGATCGGCGAGGTTGCGATGAAGGTGTGGATGCGTCCCGCAATTGCCGGGGCCAGCGCCTCTCCGGCGCGGTCGATATCCTTGTCGAGCGCGCGGGCCAAGCCGCACACCCGGCTCTCCCGGATCACCGTCGCGACCGCCTTTACGGCCTCGAAGTCGCCCTGGCTGGCGATCGGAAAACCGGCCTCGATCACATCCACGCGGAGCTTCTCGAGCGCCTTGGCGATGCGCACCTTCTCGTCCCGCGTCATGGACGCCCCGGGGCTTTGCTCCCCGTCGCGCAGTGTGGTGTCGAAGATGATCAGGTGCTCTTTGTTGCTCATGATGCCGGCTGCTTGAATGTTCTAGTTGACTACCGCCGTTACCCAACGGGTCGGGCTGGGCGCGCCTGTGCTCGGCCCTGAAACGGGGCGTGGTCCGCATCTTCGCAGCAAGACCGGTGGCTGTCACTGGGTCGGCCGACCGCGTGCTGCTAGATTAGGCGGGTCTTCCTGCAATCCCACGCGAGCAATGACGCCGGACCTGCACGACCTCGAGCTCCTGCTGCGCTCCGACACGCCGATCGTGCTGATCGAGTCGGTGGAAGAGCCGCGGGTGATCGCGCTCTTCGCCCGTCTCGCGGTGCGGCTGGCGGAGCCGGCGTTCCGGTGGACCGTTACCGACGGCCTGCGGCGCATCGAGCTCGACGACCGGCCCCGCAAGCAGCTTGCCGAGCCGGGCGAGATGCTGCGCTACCTGCGAGTGACGCCCCAACGCGGCATCTATCTGCTGCTCGACTTCCACCCCTATCTGGCGGATCCGCTGCACGTGCGGCTGATCAAGGAGATCGCCCAAGGCTATGGGGAGCTGCCGCGGACGCTGGTAATGGTGAGCCATGCGCTGGAGATCGCGCCAGAGATCCGCCACCTGAGCGCGCGCTTCACCCTGCGCCTCCCGGACCGTGGCCGCATCCTGGCGCTGATCCGAGAGGAGGCCCAAAGCTGGCAGCTCGCGGGCGGCAAGCGTGATTTCCGTGCCACCCGCGAGGCGGTCGAACAACTGTCCCGAATCCTGCTGGGGGTCACCGAATCGGACGCACGTCGGCTGATCCGCACCGCGATTCGCACCGACGGGGCCATCACGGAGGACGACGCGGCCGAGATCAAGCGGGCGAAGCTCGAGCTGCTGGGGCCGCAGGGGATCATCGGCTTGGAGACCGATACCCGGTCGTTCTCGGACGTCGCGGGCCTCGCGAATCTCAAGGCCTGGATCGACCTGCGGCGGGGGCCGTTCTCGGATCCCGAGCGCTCGCGCGATCATCCCAAGGGGATCCTGCTGCTCGGGGTGCAGGGCGGCGGCAAGAGCCTGGCGGCGAAGGCGGTCGCCGGCCGCCTCGGCGTCCCCTTGTTGCGGCTCGACTTCGGCACCCTCTACAACAAGTACATCGGCGAGACCGAAAAGAACCTGCGACGCGCGCTGGAGACCGCGGATCTGATGTCGCCCTGCGTGCTCTGGCTCGATGAGATCGAGAAGGGTTTGGCGGCCGGCTCCGAGGACGACGGGGTCGGCCGGCGCATCCTCGGGACGCTGCTCACCTGGATGGCCGAGCGCACCAGTCGCGTATTCTTGGTGGCCACGGCGAACGACATCGGCGCGCTGCCGCCCGAGCTGATCCGCAAGGGCCGGATCGACGAGCTGTTCTTCGTCGACCTTCCCGACGAGACGGTGCGTCGCGAGATCTTCACCGTCCATCTGCGCGCCCGCGGGCTCGAGTCCGGACACTTCGATTTGGATCGCCTGGCCGCCGCCAGCGACGACTTCACCGGCGCCGAAATCGAGCAGGCCATCGTCTCGGCACTCTATGCCGCCGATGGCGAGCCCGCGGCGCGCGACGGGGAGCCTCTGGACGCGCGCTCACTGCTGCGGGAGCTGGCGCGCACCCAGCCGTTGGCGCATGTCATGGATGATCGGATCGAGGCCCTTCGCGCCTGGGCGCGCGGTCGTACCGTTCCGGCGCACGCGGTGGAGGAGCCGGAAAACGGGCCGCGCTAGGGGAACGGGCTACCGCCCGGCGATCGATCATAGCCGTCGCGGGCCTCAGCCCTTACCTTTACTCGGACCATCGCAGCGGCGAGAGCACGGAGACCGGGCGGTGAAGCCGTCGGCCATTTGTTTTTCAGCTTTCTCGTCTCGCGATCCGTTCGAAACGTATCAATTGAAGTTACGCGTATCGCCATGCGAACGACCAATCCCGAAATCCTGTCCGCACTGAGCAGCCTCCACGATCTGCAACGCGAGCTCTTGCTGTCGGTCCCGGCCGGCGACGCCAATCGTCCATTCGACGAGCGGCTGGGCTGCCTGGGGTGGCAGCTCGGCGACGCCGTCTATCGGGAGCTCCATTGGCTACGCGAGCGCGCCGGCGGCGATAGCGACCTAACCTCGCGGGTCGGCCATCTGTTCGGGCCAACCGACAC
>JBGSTR010000255.1:0-1914 GCA_041736365.1 Chromatiaceae bacterium
CGTTTGGGGCGCTCCAGGTGACCCGGCGGCAGGCGCGGCTCCGCCCAGCGTCGCAGCAGCCATTTACCCTCGCGGCCGCGCACCTTGAGTGCGTCGGGCAGGGAGAGTCCGAGCTCGACGATGCGATGGTCCAGGAAGGGCACGCGGCCCTCGACCCCGAAACCCATCAGCATGCGGTCCGTCTTCACCAGCAGATTGTCCGGCAGCGCCGTGACCAGATCGGTGTACTGGCGCCGTTGCAGATCCGACCAGGCGGACGGCGTGGCACGCCAGGCGGCGAGGAAGGGTTCGCGGTCGAGCGTGGTCAGCTTGCGCAGCGCGGGCCCGAAAAGGCGGCGCGCCCAGCGACCTGACCACTGCCCGCGGGTACGGAAGCCCTTGCTGCCGGGGTGCACGAGGCCCTTGAACAGGCGTTCGATCGGGCTTGGACGATAGCGCCGGTACCCGGCGAAGACCTCGTCTCCACCCTCCCCGGAGAACACCACCTTCAGGTGCGTGCCGGCGGACTCGGCGAGGATTGACGTGGGCAGGCTGGCGTAGTCCCGCATCAGCTCGTCCGCGCACCAGATGCTGTGCGGAATGCGCGCGAAGACCTGCTCCAGACCGAGCTCCAGCGGCGTGTGATCGAAATCGAAATGCGCAGCGACCCGCGCCGCCTCGTCCAGCTCGTGGGCCATCTCGGTACCGCGGTAGCCCACCGAAAAGGACTTGATGCGACCCGCGCCCTTGTCGTGCAGCATGGCGGCGAGCACGGCGGAGTCGAGGCCACCGGAGAGGAACAGTCCAAAGGGGACATCCGAGCGCATGTGCTCGCGCATCGCCGTGTCCATGAGTTGACCCAGTTCGGCGCGCGCCTCGTCGGCGCCGATCACCCGCGGTGCGACGTCCAACGGGGACCAATAGCGCCGGTGCTCCAGGTTCAGCCCGGAGTCGATGATCAGGATCTCGCCGGGCGGCACCCGGCGGATGCCGCGCAGCACCGTGTCCTCGCCGCCGGCGAACTGGTTCTGGAGGAACTGGCGCATTGCCGCCGGCTTGATCTCCGGCGCGTGCGGCAGAATCGGCAGCAGTGCCTTGATCTCGGAGGCGAATGCGACGCGGTCGGGTAGCACCGCGTAGAACAGCGGCTTGATGCCGAGGCGGTCGCGGCCGAGGATCAGACGATCCGCCGCCGCGTCGTGCAGCGCAAAGGCGAACATGCCCCGCAGCAGCGGCAGGAAATCGAGTCCATGCACGGCGTAGGCATGCAGGATGGTTTCGGAGTCCGACCCGGTGCGGGGCTCGCGCCCTTGCGCGCGCAGCTGCTCGTTGAGCTCGATGTAGTTATAGACCTCGCCGTTGGCGGCGAGCGCGAGTCGAGCGTCCTCGGAGACCATTGGCTGATGGCCCGTGGCGAGTCCGATGATCGAAAGTCGGGTCTGCGCGAGTCCGACCGGTCCGGAACAATAGGTCCCGCGATCGTCCGGGCCGCGGTGGGCGAGGGTGGCCGTCATCCGTTCCAGCTCGGTCGGGTCCGGCCGCTCGCCCGAGCGCAAGATGAAGCCCGCTATGCCGCACATGGTCCTGTCGTCGGGGGGCGGTGCGGCTGGCGGGACATCGGGTGCGGCTCCAATTGGCCTGATACGGATACGGCGGCCGGGGCAGAGCGCGGGCGCGCCGGCTATTGTCGCCGCTAGGTAAACGCCGATCAAATGCCATCCCGGCATTCGATCGGCTCACGGTCCGAGAGGCGCGACTCCCGGACCGCTCCCTTTTCAGGCCCTTAGAGTGCTTGAAAATGCCGGGCCATCCCTGGCCCGGACGGGAAATGCTGTAAATCGGCATTTCGCTGGTCACACGCTGATCAAATGCCATCCCGGCATTCGATCAGCTCGCGTTCCGAGAGGCGCGACTCTCAGACCGCTCCATTTTCAA
>JBGSTR010000797.1:0-6825 GCA_041736365.1 Chromatiaceae bacterium
CGGCGAGCGACACCACGTTGGCGGCCGGCGGTCGCGCTGCTCGGGCAACGTGGACGGCGTTGAACAGTAGGGTCGGGTCGAGCGAAGTGAACAGCACCGAGCTATAGCCGGCGGTCAGCCACGCCTGTTTCGACTCGGCGATTGGCGGCGCGTTCAGCAGCACGATTGCCGTGCCCTCGAGTAGACGCTCGCCGCGCACGCTGGCTGCAAATTGCAGCGGATCCATATCCAGGTCGGGCGCGGCCACCAGCACCAAGTCCACGGGATCGCGGGCGCGCGAGGCTTGTACCAGATCCGAGAAGGCGCGGGCGGATGTCCGCACGGACCGATAGCGCAAGCCCCAGCCGGCCAGGAGCTCGCCGACGTCGCGCACGGTGTCCGGCGCGCCGAGGATCAAGACGTTGGTTTCGCCCAACGTGCGAGGGGGTAGGGTTGCGCCCTCGTTTTGCAGGGCGAAGGGAAGCTCGACCCAGAACAGAGATCCGCGGCCCAGCTCGCTGTGGACCCCGACGCGTCCGCCCATCAGCGTGGCTAGTTCACGGGCTATTGCGGTCCCGAGACCGGTTCCCCCGTAGAGTCGTGTCGTCGAGGTATCCGCCTGGGTGAAGCCCTCGAAAATCCGCTCCTGATCGGCCTCGGCGATCCCGATGCCGGTGTCCTCGATCTCGAAGCGGAGCCGACAGCGACCGGGAACCCGTTTCCCTTCGACCAGCGAAACGCGTATGTCGACGCCACCCGTGTCTGTAAATTTGAGCGCGTTGCCGATCAGGTTGGTCAGGATCTGGCGGGTGTGCAGCGGGTCGCCACGCACCAGGAACGGAGATTCCGGGTCGATCTGCAGCGCGAGCCGAACCGACTTGCGCTGGGCGTGGGCCCGAAACATCTCGACCGTATCGGCGAGCAGTTGGTGAAGGTCGAAATCGATCGATTCGATGCCGACCCGTCCGGCCTCGATCTTGGAGAAGTCCAAGATGTTTTCGATGATGCCCAGCAGGGCGTGTGCCGAACCCTGGATGGTGCGCGCAAAGGTCTCTTGCTCCGGTTTCAGAGCCGAGTCCATGAGCAGGTCGCTCATGCCGATGACGCCGTTGAGTGGGGTTCGCAGCTCGTGGCTCATCTTCGCCAGGAACCGCGATTTGGCCGCATTGGCCTCCTCCGCGTTGCGCTGTAGTGTCTGTTTTTTCTTCAGCAAGGCGGCCGCGTAGGCGGGGATCACGACCAGGACCAGCAGAAAGCTGGCGACGAAGTGCGGATGCCCGTTCCAGAACGGCGAGTACGCAGAGGCGACGGAAAAGCCCAGCAGAGACAATAGCGTTGCGTACGCCAGGTGGTGCAGCCCGAAACGAAAGCCGTTGCCGATGATTACCCACAGGTAGACGGCGAGCATCACGGTGCCGGACTCGCCCGCGAGCGCCACGGTCGCCGTGGTAGTGCCGATATCCAGCAGGATGCCGGCGCTCTGGCGCAGCGTCGAAGGCTTGGGCCACAGACGAGTCGCGACAAAGATCGCGAGCGCGGCGGTCATAAAGCCCAAGGCCAAGCCGCGGATTATCGGCTCCATCGGGCGCAGATCGCCGCTGTAGTCCAGCGTGACCATGTATAAGCTCGCGATCAGACCGAGCGCGAGACGCAGCAGGGCTTGGGTACGCTCCTCGGATGCCGGTCCGGGCGGAAGACCCGGGCCGCCGAGCAGCCGCCGCGCGCCGATCATTGAAGCGCGGGCTTGGGGGGTCCGGACTCTACCCGCTGACCGATGGGATGGGGCCCGACGCGCTCATGGCGCGGTGCGTCGCGCAGGCGTCTACGCACCAGCCTAACCTCGTCGAGACGTTCGAAGAAGGCGCGCACGCAGGCCGGGTCGAAATGGCTTCCGGAGCACTCGGTCAAGAAATCGAGCGTCTTGCCGATTGTCCAGGCGTTCTTATACGGACGCTCCGTCGTGAGTGCGTCGAAGACGTCGACCAGCGCCACGATCCGCGCCTCGATGGGAATGGCCTCGCCATGCACGCCCTCGGGGTAGCCGGAGCCGTCGAAGCGCTCGTGATGATAACGGGCGATGGAGGCGCCGAGCCTGAGATAACGGGATGGGCTGCCCTTGAGGATTTCATAGCCGATGCGGGAATGCTGGCGCATGATCTCGAACTCCTGCTCGGTCAGCCGGCCCGGTTTGAGCAGAATCCGATCGGGTATTCCAACCTTACCGATGTCGTGCATCGGTGCCGCGTGCTCGATGTCGTCGCAGAACTCGGCGTTTTGACCCAGGGCCTCCGCGACCAGGCGGCTGTACTCGGCAATCCGCAACACATGGTTGCCGGTACCTTCATCGCGATACTCGACCGCCTTCGCCAGGCGGATCAGGGTCTCCAGCTCGCGGTCGCGAACCGCCTGGGTGGCGAGCGCAACCTGATGCTCCAGCTCGCTGACCTGGTTGTGGATGACCTGTTGCTGATGACGTAGCATGAGCAAATTGCGGCAGCGCGCGCGGCACTCGTACTCGTCGATCGGTCGGTTCAGGAAATCGCTGGCGCCCGCGTCGAGGGCCTCGTAGCGGATATTGCGGTCTTCCACCACGGTGATCACGACCACCGGCACGTCGGCGCAGTCGGGGAGCGAATGCAGCTCGCGAATGAACCGGACACCGTTCATCTGCGGCATTAGATAGTCGGTCACCACCAAGTCCGGCGTCGCCCTGCGGATCGCATCCAGTGCCAGAATAGGATCGTCGAACACCAGCACCCGAAGTGTGGGATCGATGCCGCGGATCAGCTTCTCCAGGATCTTACGTCCGGTGGCCTGGTCATCGATGACCACCACCAGCGAGGACGCCGCGGCGGAAACGGGATTGGTGGCGCGCATGGCGTTAGACCGCCCGAAGCTCATGACGAATTTCCATTGTATTGGTCGCGGCGCTGACTAAGCCGTCGACCGATTGCCGAGCGCAGGCCATCGGAATACCGCTGCCAATCGTGGCCGTGTTCCGTGCGCTGGAGTCCTTCGAAACTAGAGACTGCTCAAAAGCTTCGAAAGCTGACCTTGACACACGATAAGAGCGTTCGAGCGGCCGGACAAGCCAATGAGACGGAAATTGTGTCACCGCGCACGCTTGTTCTCCATCTAACCGACGGGCTGTAGCGCACTGCCGACAGCCGGCCGGTCGAGCGGGGAACGGTCAATGCCGCGACAGCCTCGTTGCGTCTCGATCGTCCGTTCCAGCCGCCCGGCAGGTTCGAATCGGCGACCTCGCCCCGCTGCTTCGAGCGGACCCCCGTATGCTCGCACGTTACCACTTTCGATCTCACAATACCCTACCAAAACGCTGATTGAATGTCTTCCCGGCATTTGTTGGAGTATCAACTCAGTTTGGAAACACGGGCCCTCCTTCAGGCTCACCTGTCTGTTGAACAAGGCTTGCGCTGGCGTTTCCGGTCGGCAACCGGAACAATACGCGCGGCAGGAGCGCTCATAACCCCGTCGCCGGCGAACCCGCCTCACCCCGCACCGAGCTTGTGGAACCCCGGAATACCATGAACGATCGAGACGGCAACTCGTCGCTGCGTGCCCGCGGGCTGGCCGCGGCAAAGATGAACGTCCGCCGCGCGCACGGGGCCTATTACCAGCTCAAGATGCTGGTCGGCAATTACTACCTGTTGCTGTTCAAGGGCGTCGACATGCGCAGCGACAACAATATGGAGTTTTCGCTAGAGGAGGGGCTGCCGCACCAGCGTACGTCGCGACGTACGTTCGATCATGCGCTCCGGCACGTCGAGTCCACCGACCAGCGAAGCTTCTTCGACCTCGGGAGCGGCAAGGGCCACGCGCTGATCCTCGCCTCGCGCCACCCGTTCAGGAAGATCGGCGGCGTCGAGCTGTCGGCCAAGCTGCATGCCGTGTGCCGAAACAACCTAAACAAGTACGGGTTGGGTGCCATTGAGCTGCATAACGCCAACGCAAAGGCCCTGGGGCACGAGCTCGACGAGTACGACGTGTTCTTCCTCTTCAATCCGTTTCCGTGTCCCGTCTTAGCCGAGGTGGCGCGCAATCTCATCGCCTCGGTTCGGCGCCGCGATCGAGAGGTCACCCTGATCTATCAGAATCCGCGCTGCCATAGCGAGCTGCTGCATGTGGGATTCACCTGCCGGCGCATGCTCAACGGCGGGAACATCGACCGGACGAGGAGGGTGAATCTCTATACCTATTCTCCCGAAGGTAGCCCCCGGTTTTAAGGCGTCCGGGTGCGCTCCGAAGGGCCGCGCGGACCTCGGCAACAACCAAAGCCCAACGGCGCGAGGGCATGATCTCCTGCGCGATCCGTCTCGGCCCATCGCTTGGAGTCCGATTTACGCAGCCGTTGTGAAGTCGGCAACATGCCGCGACATTTCGTTGGTCCGAGACGAATACCTGTCCGCCGCCGCGCGGGCTCCGCGCTGCACGATTAGCGCCGAGTCATCATCAACGCACATCTCCGGAGACACCCGCATGCCAAGACTCTTGTTTTCGATCCTGCTTTCGGTCGCCTTCTCGTTCGCGGCGACCGGAGCCGTCGTTGCCGACGAGGCGCCGGCGCAGGGGAAGGTGGGCGGCATCAAGCTGTCCGCCCCTCCAGCGTGGTTCAAGCAGAGCTTTCTCGACATCGCTGAAGACGTGTCCGAGGCGGCGGACGCGGACAAGCACGTCATCCTGTTCCTGGAGATGGACGGATGTCCTTATTGCTACAAGATGATGGAAGAGAACTTTCGAAACGCCCCCTATCGCGACTTTATCCAGGAGCGCTTCGACGTCATCGCGCTCAACATCAAGGGCGACCGGGAAGTGGCGATCAACGCCGAGCAGTCGGTGAGCGAAAAGGATTTGTCGCGGATCCTCAAGGTCGCCTACACGCCGACCGTGGTCTTTCTCGACCAGGACAACAAGCAGGTGGCGCGAGTTAGCGGCTATCGCAATGTCGACGACTTCAAACAGGTGCTCGATTACGTGGCCGAGAAGGCCTACGTGACCCAGAGCCTGACGCAATACCTCGAGGCAAACAAAACGGACGGCATCTATACCTTGCGCGACCACCCGCAGATCCAGGCCATCAGCGATCTCAGCACGGTGGCGGATCGGCCGCTTGCGCTGCTGTTCGAGGATTCAAGCTGTGTCGCCTGCGCGGCGCTGCACGACGGTCATCTCGCAGACCCGGAGGTGAACGCGGCGCTGAAAAAGCTCACGCTGGTGCGTCTGGACACGGACTCGGAGGCGCCCATCGTCGACCCCAACGGCAACCAGACCACGCCCAAGGCGCTGGCGGCGTCGCTGGGGATCGAATATCGCCCGACCATCGTGTTGTTCGACAAGGGCCGCGAGATCACCCGCATCGAGAGCATGCTCTACCGCTACCACTTCGTTGGCATGCTGGAGTACGTCGGCGATCGCAAATACGTGGAGTACCCCGACAGCCCGTTCGACTACATCAACGCCAAGACCGCGGCGCTGACCGCGGCCGGCAAGGACGTGTCGGTGGCAGACGAGTAGGTGAAGCGGATGGAGAATTGGATGGGCGAAGGCCGATCGGCCGCGCCCATCACTCGCGATCCCATGGGCACGCCGCGCTTTGCCCATCCTACGTTTGTGAATCGGCACGCGGAACCGCGGAAACGCCGCAAGTAGTCGGCGAGTTGGGGCGAGCATCGCGAACCAAGGTTCTGACGTCCGGAAACGTAGGATGGGCGAAGGCCGATAGGCCGCGCCCATCATTCGTGCCCACGATGCGCACGCCGCGCTTTGCCCATCCTGCGGTCGGCTTGTCATTCGCTGGCCGGTTTAGGCGCGGCCTCGATCGGCACGTAGTACAGCCAGGCGTCTTGGTCGACCTTGAGGTCGATAAGGCTGCCGTTCCGGACGTCCAGGTGCAGGTAGATCGGAACACCGGCGGCGACGTGGATGCCGTAGCCGGACGGGAAGCTGATCCCCGTGTCGGTGATGTTGGACCCGAGATAGGTGGTGCCGGACTTTGCCTCGTAGTCGTAGAGCCCGGGCCCCGCATACTTCATCCGAAAGATGCAGCCCGAGGCGTCGTTCTCGCTGCATTGATACATCTCGGGACGGGTGCTCAGCTCAAGGTCGACGTATAGATCCACGTCCGCCTGCTCGGCGGCCACCACGGCGACGATTGCCACGGGGACCTTTGGCACCCACACCCCGGCGCGGTCCTTGTGACAGGTCTCGCCTTTGTGGCACAAGCCGGTGGTCGCCTTGATCACGGCGGTACTGAGCGGCCGAATGTCGGGGTATCCGCCCGCGACCGCGCCCGCGGACGTCAAAGCCGAGAGCGCCAGCGCGACTCCAGCCACCGATAGGGACCGTCGAGAAAAACCCATTGCTGTCTCCTCAGTCGTTCGATTCTTTTTCAGCTCGCCGAAACGGTTCGCTCGCGAGCGCCCGTTTCAGCCGAGGCGCACCTGAATGCGGCACTCGGCCGCCCCCTGCGGCGGGGTGACACGCACCGAGGCACCGGAGACCGGGACCTCCAGCCCGTTGAGCAACACCGCCACCACCCGCGAGCCGGGATTGATCCGCTCCACGACGATGTCGCACAGCGTCGCGCCGCCCAGGAGTCGGTGGAGGATTCGAAATCCCGGCCAGCGGTCCGGGACGCACGGTCGGATGACCAGGGTGCGGCCGTTCTCGACCGTTAGGCCCAGCACCGATTCCAGCGCGACACGATACATCCATCCCGCCGAGCCGGTATACCAGCTCCAACCGCCGCGACCCACGTGCGGCGGCTCGCCGTAGACGTCGGCCGCGACCGCGTAGGGCTCGAGCCGATAGGCCTCGACCAGCCCCGCG